>JABDIQ010000083.1 GCA_013003655.1 Winogradskyella sp.
TGTCAAATGAAATTGAAATAGAATTTCATCTTAATATAAATATCTGCTAGTTAAATCTTATATGTTATTCTTTTTTCTGCAACTTCGCAGTATCCGTGAAGGTCATTAAATCTATTTTAGGAGAACCGTATAAATAGACTTCACTATTGCCTGAAATTTCAAGGGCTAATGAATCTGAAATATTCGTATAAATATCACTGTTTATAAGTGCATTTACCTTTGCAGATTTTGCGTTGAATTTAGTCCCATTAAATTTTGAAGAATTATCTGTGATAATACTAAGGTTGTCCGTAGAACCTTCCACTAGAGCATCAGCACGCTGGTAAAGGTTAAACTTGGATGCTTTACTTACTATCAACCCATCAAATTTTGTGTTGTCGTTTAATATAATGTCAGTAGTATCTGCATTGAGATTAAGTCTTATTTTAGATTTACCAAAGCCTTCATATTTAAAACTAGTAGCGTTGATATTTAAATAGACCCGTGAATCGTTATCTGTTTTTAGCGTTACATTGTTAAGTTCCATTGAGGTAAGTGACCTGATCTCACTATCTGCATTAGCTTCAATATGCGATAAATTATCACCATAATTAATGCGTATTTGTAACTTTTTCTTTGAAGTGATCTTCATTGTTTCGGTAAACGTAAGAACGCCATCTATAACCTGAAAGTCAATGACATTGTGCAAATTATCATCGGCTTCAATTTCTACAGATGGTCTGCTATTATAAATGACTTCAACCGGAAAATCCCCATTGATAACCAGTGCATTGAAATCATCGATATAGGTTTGTTTAATAGTGACATTTCTATCACCTTTAATTTTTGTGTCACTTTGAGCAAAAACTACTAGATTACCACAAAGGACAAACAACATAAGTATAACTTTTTTCATCTTAACTATTTAAAGTTGATAAACAAAGATATACAAAAACCATCCCAAACTCATCGTGGAGTTTCAAAATGGCTTTTAAGTAATTGAAAACTAGTTGATTATATAAAAAAATTAGTGACCGCGGATTGAACCTGACGAGCCATCTTTTGCATTTACGATTGCTGGTTTGCCATAGTAGGCAATATCGCCACCACTAGAGGCTTTGGCTTCAATTTTTTGTGAGGCATAAATAGAGATATCTGCACCGCTCGTAGCACGCACTGTTGCACGATTAGAAATTAATTCTTTTGCGTTAATATCGCTACCACTTGTTGATTCACCAGAAAACGCATCAGTTTTGCCGCTGAGCTTAACATCGCTTCCACTTGTGGACTTACAAGTTATGGTCTTGGTGTTTACACTTAATTCTATATCACTACCACTGGTTCCCTTAAGATGTAAGGTTTCAGATTCTATGGTATTCGTAGAAAAGACATCGCTGCCACTTGTAGCTTCAAGCGATGATAACGAAATAACATTTACAAAGATTTTTTGAGATGAAGACATGCTAATGTTATCTTCTGTATAAATGCGTAGTGTGCCATCTATAATTTCTGTAACAATAATGTCATGAAGATTTTCATCGGCTTCAACTGTCAATGCAGGTTCTGATGATTGTGTAATGTAAAGATCTAAGCCTCGGCTAACTTCAATCTTATCGAACTCGGCATCTACATTGCGGTCTAAAGTAACCACGTTACCATTACCTTTTACACCCATTCCAAAGAAATTGTCATTAAAGTTGCAGGAGACAAGGAGTAATGAAATGAGGCCTGTTACTATGATTTTTACTAAAGTGTTCATTTTTTGATTGATTTTAAAATTAATAGTTGATTCAAAGTTGCTCAATATATCTTACTTGATAAAAATGTATTTACCGAACTGTAAAAATATGAGGCTCAATTGTTGTTTTTACCAGACGTTATTTTTACACCATCTTTATCATTGACTTTTACTCTAACATTATTCTTTTCAGAGTCTAAGCCTTTGTTGTTAATTTCAATAGATAAGCTATCGCTTTTTAACGAAAAACCGTCTTCTTCATTAAGCTCTACAACGGCCTCTTTATCATTAATATTTACTCTTAAATAAGCTTCGTCTTCTGTACAGTCTAAGCATTTAACCTTATCGTTAAGAATTTCTAGATAATGTTCTTCCATTCCAGAATCTAAAATATCTCCAGTATAGCTGTAGTTGCGGTGAAAACTATTTGTATTATCATCGGCATAAAGTATAGTCCCAACTGGTAAATACAGAGTGATTTCTACTTCTTGTTCACTTAATTTGTTGCTATGTTCAGTTGATAAGAAACTATTTAAAACTAGCTCATTATTAGTAAATGCATAATTGTAATTAATGTTTTCGGCTCTGTTTTTGGCCAAATCATAACTACTACCAGCAGCAGATTTATCTATAGAAATACTACCAATACTATCGGTTGTTGATTTTACGATTAGCGTAACATCAGACGAGTATATAATCTGGTCGCCATTATCATTTCTTCTAATCTTATAATCACTTCCAGAACGGTATAGATAGCGTTTGTAGATATCATTTCCTGTCATTTTAACTCTTAGGGTATCAGAAGGCGCAATAAGTAATTGCTCTTGTTGCGTAACATTAGCTTCAACGGCATGCTCTGTAGCCTGTTTAATACCTATTGTTATCAAACCTATTATAGATATTAGCCATAACCCTAGAAGCGTGTATTTGGCAACATTACCAATAGACTTTAGGTTATTTACTAGAATCTTTAATCCAATGTAGAACACAAAGAAAAATGGAATTGCCAGAAGTAAAAATAAAAGCAATGACATTAGCCATATCGGAATATTAGCAGCATTAGAGGCTTCAATAAATCCAATGCCAGGCACGTTGACTGCATCTGTGATTCCTATGGTGAAAAAAGAAACAAATAAAGAGAGTAATGATACTGCACCAATGATAATGAGTAATATGCCAAAGAATTTGGCAAATACTTTTAGAAAGAACATGATGATTTCTCCAAGTGTGTCAAAAAAGTTACGAGAGCTAGATTTAAGTGAGCTGCTTTGCTTTTTAAGATCTATATTCTTTACCGAATCTGAAATATTATCGGTAACATGCTCAAATCCTTCTTTGAGTTTTTCACCTTGTTTTTTTAGATCAACATTCTTTACTTTTTCTGATACGGTATCAATTCCGTCTTTAATTTTTTTTTCAATGTTACTTATGTTTACAGGCTCTCCTGTCATCATAAGTTTCTCAGCTGTAGTAACTGCTTCAGGTACTAATGCCCAAAATATGAGATAAATGAAAATAAATGTTCCTCCAGAAAAAACTGTAAATAATATCCAAAGCAAACGAACCCATATCACATCGATACCAAGGTAATGACCTAGGCCGCTAGACACACCTCCAATGTAAGAGTTATCAGTATCTCTATAAAGTTTCTTTGTTGATCTTGAGCTAGAACTTCTTTGATTATAGTTGGGTTGATCTTCAAAGATCTCGTCATCAACAAGATAATCTTCGGGTTGTCCCATAATGGTAATGACTTCGTCAACCAATTTTATACCTACTACTTGTTTTTCGTTTTGTATACGCTCGGTAAAAAGTTCGGCGATGCGCGCCTCAATGTCTGCAATAATCTCATTACGTCCTTGAGAGTCTGTAAAGGAGCGTTTAATAGCATCAAGATAGCGTTGCAATTTAAGGTAAGCGTCTTCATCTATATGGAAGAAAATACCGGCTAAATTTATATTTACTGTCTTATTCATTTTTTAGATTTTTTTGTGCTTGTTACTAGATTTACTGCATTTTGTAATTCACTCCAAGTAGTGTTTAATTCGTTTAAAAACAGTTTACCTGTTTCTGTAAGGCCATAATATTTTCTTGGTGGGCCCGATGTGGATTCTTCCCATCTGTAATTGAGAAGTCCAGCATTTTTTAGCCTTGTTAATAGTGGATATATAGTCCCTTCTACAACGAGCAGTTTGGCGTCTTTTAGTGTTTGAAGAATTTCTGCAACATAGGCATCATCATCTTTTAAGATGGAGAGTATGCAGTATTCTAAAACACCTTTACGCATTTGTGCTTTTGTGTTTTCGATTTTCATAAGATCTTTTTTACGTCGTTAAAATTGTTCATTTTTTGATTGATGATATTGATGAATTTTTTTATTTAAGAAAATTTATAGTTAAGGGGTAATCATAAATTTGTCCATCTCGTGCCTTTAGACTTGCTTTAACTATTAAAGCTAATTCTATAATGAAGGCAATGATCGCCAGAACTCCTAAGCCACCTGTGATGTACAGTAGTGGAGATGGTTTACCAATATTGATATTAAAATCATGAAAACCATGGTAATCTATAAAGTCTATACCACTAAAGAGGTTAAATAAAAAGAATGGAATGGTTATGGTACCTATAATAACAACATATAATAGTATACTAATCTGAAAATTGATGATTTGCTTTCCATGTGCATCAATAAACTCTGACTTATCTCTGTTAGCTACCCAAAGTATTATTGGGCCAATAAAGTTTCCAAACGGAATTAGAAACCTCGAAAACGAGGATAAATGAATAAGAGTGGCTATATTTTTGTGGTGGTTATCTATCATTTTTAAAAAGCATATAATAGTTTCTTATACAAATATATATCTATAAGAAGGTATTATGCAAAACATAGTACTAAAAATTAACAAAATATTAACATTAGTGAGGTTGAATAAATTGGACTAAATTGTCGTCAAAATAGTAGTCAATGTCAATATCTACGTCAAAACTAAATACCTTTTTAATGTTCAAATTACCTGCTGCTTATTTTACAGGTGTGCGGACTAAATTTCTAGATGACTCTAAATGTATTGTAAGCGTAAAGCATCGTTGGATAAATCAAAATCCGTTTAAATCAATGTTTTGGGCTGTACAAGGAATGGCAGCAGAGCTAGCCACAGGCGCTTTAGTAATGTCTAAGATTAAAGCTAGTGGTAAAAATGTTTCAATGCTTGTTGCCAATAATAATGCTACATTTTCTAAAAAGGCAACAGGCCGAATTACTTTTATCTGTAACGAAGGACATAAGATTGACAATGCCTTGACCAAAGCTATAGAAACCAATGAGGGACAAACCGTGTGGTTAACCTCTGTTGGCACCAATGCGCGAGGTGTTGTAGTCTCTAGTTTTAATTTTGAGTGGACCTTAAAGGTTAAACAATAAGTGATTGTTCTAATAAAAATGAATTAAAAAGTTGTAACTTTTTAATTCAATCTTCAACCTATATTTAAATCAAAAAAACTTAAATAAAAATGACAGCACACGAAATAGACTATCGCATTTACGGTGAAGAAATGCAATTTGTTGAAATAGAATTAGATCCACAAGAAGGCGTTATTGCTGAATCTGGAAGTTTTATGATGATGGATGATGGCGTAAAAATGGAAACCATTTTTGGTGATGGTTCTAAAAAAGACTCTGGTTTTTTAGGAAAGATTCTTGGAGCGGGTAAACGTATATTAACAGGAGAGAGCCTATTTATGATCGCCTTTTATAATAATGTTGTGGGTAAACGAAATGTAAGTTTTGCATCACCATATCCAGGTAAGATCATCCCAATAGATCTCACAGAGTTTGGCGGTAAGTTCATATGTCAAAAAGATGCATTTTTATGCGCAGCTAAAGGCGTAAGTGTAGGTATTGAATTTTCTAAACGTTTGGGTAGAGGTCTATTCGGAGGAGAAGGATTTATTATGCAGAAGTTGGAAGGTGATGGTATGGCATTTGTACATGCAGGTGGTACTATGGCTAAAAAAGAACTAGCAGCAGGTGAAACCTTAAGGGTTGACACGGGTTGTATTGTAGGTTTTACTCAAGGCATTGATTACGATATAGAATTTATTGGAGGCTTTAAAAACACCGTTTTCGGAGGCGAAGGTTTATTTTTTGCCAAGTTGCAAGGGCCAGGAACTGTATTTGTACAATCATTACCGTTTAGCCGACTAGCAGGACGTGTATTAGCTTCTGCTCCGCGCGGAGGCGGCAAAGATAAAGGTGAAGGCAGTATATTAGGAGGTCTGGGTGACTTGCTCGACGGTGATAACAGATTTTAAGACTTTAATGTTAAAGCAATGTTTTTTAATTATCGATTTATTTTTTTTTAGTATCTTGGAGATGGAAAATAAATTAATAGCCTATAAAAAAAAATACTTTATTAATTTTAATCTAATCCCAATCTATGGCAAGAGCAATGTTCGAGTACACAAAAACTGTACTCCACAAAGTGAGTTTTGATGCCACGTTATTTTGTAGAGAAGTAGAAAAAGCAATGAGACGCTTACTACCTTACGAAATAGAAGAAATAAGACACTTTATTTTGTCTTTAGTGCAACAAAACCCAGAATTAAATCAGTGTTTAATTTATTTAAAAATTTAAATATTAAAAGCGACTTAAACAGTCGCTTTTTTATTTGGCTTCGGACTAATAATATTAACATTCTGAAAGGCAATGGCGCCTCTAATAATTCCTGAAATCTCATCGTGCAATGCCTGTATTATTTGCATTTTTAATTCACTCTTATGATAGATAATACTTACTTCTCTGGCTGGTGTAGGCTCATTAAAGTAATGCAATCTATTTTTCATTTTATCATTGAGCTCTAAAGTATGTAAGAAAGGTAATAAGGTCATCCCCATGCCTTCATCAGCAAGACGTATCAAGGTTTCAATACTACCACTCTCTAGCTGAAAAGACTCATCGCTGTTACTATTTTTAGATTTACATAAATTAATAACACCATCTCTAAAACAATGGCCATCCTCTAATAGTAGCATATTGTCTATTTCCAGATCTGAAACATCAATATTTTTATTTTTACTCAGGGTATGATGTTCAGGAATATACGCCACAAACGGTTCGTAATACAATGGGCGTTCCTTTATGTGCTCATTATCTAAAGGTGTGGCGGCAATGGCTGCATCTAAGTGGCCATCATTGATTCGCGTTATACTTTCTTCAGTAGTTAATTCTTCAATTTTTAGTTTAACCTTAGGATATTTTTTAATGAAGTTTTTTAAGAACATTGGCAACAGAGTAGGCATTACAGTTGGTATTATGCCTAACTTAAAGTCACCACCAATAAACCCTTTTTGCTGATCTACGATGTCTTGTATACGGTCTGCCTCATTGACAATATTTCTGGCCTGAAATACTATTTTTCGGCCAACATCGGTAAGTTCAATAGGCTTTTTACTTCTATCAAAAATTAAAATATCTAATTCATCTTCTAATTTTTGTACTTGTGTACTCAACGTAGGTTGTGTTACAAAGCATTTTTCAGCTGCTTTTGTAAAATTTTTATGTTCTGCTATGGCTAGTGTATACTTTAATTGGGTTATAGTCATTACTATTGGTTTAGGCTATAAAAATATATAAAGTATTTATAAAAACTATAGTTCGTAGTGTTAATTGTATTGTAATTTTAGTGAATAAATAAACATATTATGACATTAAACAGTATTGGTTTAGACACCATAAAAACGAAGCAACTTGCTAAAGACCTCAATGAGTTATTAGCAAATTTTCAAATATATTATCAAAACCTTAGAGGAATACATTGGAACATAAAAGGACGATCTTTTTTTGATCTTCATGTAAAGTTTGAAGAGCTATACACTGATGCAAACATGAAAGTAGACCTTATTGCTGAACGCGTGTTAACACTCGGAGTAATACCCTTTCATACGTTTGAAGATTACAGTAATCTTGCTAAAGTACCTGTAGGAAAAAATGTTTCTAAGGATGAAAATGCAGTAAGACTCATCATTGACTCACTAACAGAATTACTTAAAATTGAGCGCGATATTTTAAACGCATCAGACGAAGCCAATGATGAGGGCACCAATTCTATGATGAGTGATTTTATCACCGAACAAGAGAAAACAGTTTGGATGATGAAGGCTTGGCTTGGTGAAACCATATAAAAAAGACTGCACAAAGCAGTCTTTTTTTGATTGATGATAGTTATTTAAAATCTAATTGATAGTTCCAGGTCCTTATTTGATACTAAGAACTTAGCATCTTCATATTGCGGTGGACCAAAACTCATTACATTGTTAGACATACCATAAGTCTCTTTTGGCATTCCGTTGTCATGATAGTCCATACGATTGTTTTCATTTTCGTCATGGAGCACCATGAGGGCATAGTCTCCTGGACTAACGTTATTGAAAGTCACCTGTACTTTATCACCTTCAATTTTGCTACTTGCGTTAGCTACGCCATTACCTTTCATAAACGTTTCTTCAGTGTGTAAAGCAAATGCAACAATGCCGTTGTTGTTTTGCACATTTTCTACTGTTACGGTTATAGTAACACCTTCTTTTTCTTGACTGTTAACAGTTAAACTTGTTAATACTAGAAGTAAACTTAAAATTAGCGATCTCATATTGGTTGAATTTTGATTTAACTTAAATTATTATGATGTAAATCTCAAGATTTTTAGCGCATTAGTAAAATGCGTTCTACTGAGTTGTAAAATAACTTGGATGAACTGTAATTAAATTAAGCCTCGGGCTTTAATCTCTAAGTATTTATTGATCGTATTTATAGTGAGATTATTTGGTTCAGTAAGTATAGTTTGTATACCGTGTTTTTGAAGCTCATTGACAACCAACTTCTTCTCGTAAACAAACTTTTCAGCAATAGTCTTTTGAAAAATCTCGTAGGTGTTGGTGGACGTTTTATGAGTGAGTTTATGCAATTCGGTGTTTTCAAAAAAGATGACCACTAATAGATGATTTTTGGCAATTGCCTGTAAATAAGGTAATTGTCTATGTAAGGCATCTAAAGTTTCAAAATTGGTATAGAGCAATAATAAACTGCGTTGTGTGAGATTGCGCTTAATATCTATGTAAAGTCTAGCAAAATCAGATTCAGCAAAATCTGTATTCAAGTTATACAAAGTCTCAACTATTTTATTCATTTGAGACGTTCTGCGTTCTGCAGGTACTATATTTTCAACCTTACGAGAGAACGAAAACATACCAGCCTTGTCTTGTTTTTTTAGCGCCACATTACTTATCACCAATGTTGCATTAATGGCATAGTCTAATAAGCTTAATCCTTCAAAAGGCATTTTCATGGTCCTTCCTTTATCTATAACACTGTAAATAGGTTGTGATTTTTCATCTTGATATTGATTCACCATTAAATGGTTACGTTTTGCAGTAGCTTTCCAGTTAATATTTCTTATATCATCACCTATCACATAATCTTTAATCTGCTCAAACTCCATGGTATGGCCAATGCGCCTAATTTTCTTTAAGCCATATTCTAACAATTTATTTGAAAAAGCCATGAGCATATACTTCTTTAACTGAAGATATGATGGATAATTAGGGACCATTGCGTCTTGTCCAAATTGAAACCTTCTACACACTAATTTTAAAGGAGAAGTTGCATAAACATTAAGATGGCCAAAATAATATTCGCCACGTTGTAACGGTCTCAATGTATAAGTTATTTGCTTTTGCTCTCCACCATCTAAATTAATTTCAATACTAAAATCTCGCTTCTGATATTGAAACGGTAACTCATCAATGAGATTTACATACGTTTTGAAACTATAAGAATTGTTTAGGGTAATTTGAATACTATTATCATCGCCATTACTTAGTTTTTCTGGCAATACACGCTTTGCGTATAGCCCATTTTTACTAAACAATAACACTAGATCTACCAAACATAATGTTATAAACAGTATAGATATAGAATTTACAATTGCAAATAATCCTGGGTAGATATAGGTAAGTATATATAGCAGTACCAACCCTCCAAGGAACATAAAAAACCTAAATTCTATATAAATGGATTTAATGAACGTTTTCACTAGCGTGGAATCTCTATGGTCTCTAGAATTTGATCAATCACTTTTTCTACGGTAAATGCTTCCATTTCGCGCTCCGGAGTAAGTACAAGGCGGTGAATTAAAACAGCTTTAGTACATCGTTTAATATCTTCTGGTGTTACAAAATCTCGCCCATGTATCGCAGCATTGGCTTTCGCAGCGTTTAATATAGCAATTGAGGCTCTGGGTGATGCGCCAAGAAATAAATTGGCATTCGTTCTTGTATTCTGGATAATTGCTGCTATATAATTTAACAGATGATCTTCAACAACCACTTTTTTAATTAGGTCCTGATAATGCAATATTTCTTTTGCTGATAGCACTGATTTAATGGAATTAAAATCTATTTTATCATGTCTTTTATGATTGTCTATCAATATTTGTATTTCATCTTTTAATGACGGATAATTTACATTTATCTTAAATAAAAATCGATCTAATTGCGCTTCGGGTAATCTATATGTGCCTTCTTGTTCTATTGGGTTTTGTGTGGCAAAAACAAGGAAAGGTAAATCCATTTTATATTCTTCACCGTCCATTGTTATTTGTCTTTCGGCCATGACCTCAAATAAGGCAGCTTGCGTTTTTGCTGGAGCTCTGTTGATCTCATCAATCAATATGATATTTGAAAAGATAGGTCCTTTCTTATATTCAAAATCGTTATTCTTTACGTTGAAGATTGAGGTTCCTAAAATATCACTAGGCATAAGATCTGGCGTAAATTGTATGCGGTTAAAATCAACGTCCATGGTTCTTGCTAGTAATTTTGCAGTAATGGTTTTCGCTACACCTGGAACACCTTCAATAAGGCTATGACCATTGGTTAATATTGAAATAATTAGGAGTTCAATCATTTCTTCTTGTCCAACTATTACTTTGGCGATCTCTGTTTTAATTTTTTCAACATGATTTTTCAACGGTTCCAGATCTAATCTACTGGTAAACTCCATTGAATTACTGTCGTTTTGATTTGTATCTGCTGGTATAGGCTTCTGTTGTTCTTGTTCCTCGGCGTTGTATTCTTCTGTCATGTAGTTTTATTTTTAAAATGTTCAATTTTTCTATTTAATTCGATAAGGTCTTTTTCTGAGTGTTGCTTTTTAGATCTTAACAATGCTATAAAATCTATTAGTTTAAGCGTGTCTTCAGTACTGTTACCAGATTTTAAAGCTAGTTTATTCACAAACTCTTGATTAAGTTTATCCGTATTAAGATAAAAGGACGATCTCACGTAGTCTAAAAAGTAAACGATCTTTTTACTTATGATATTGGAAAAATTACCATGTTGGTAATAGAGGTCTCCAATAGTACTAGTAAACTCAACCGTTGAGTTTTTTAATGGTTCAATTACGGGTATAATGCGCTGTGTGCGTTTACCTTTGAAAATAACAAACATTACCAAACCTAATAGTGCTATGTAAAACGCCCATTTTAATGCTTTGTTAAGTAAAACGTACCGCAGCGGACTAGAAATTATTTTCCTGCCACTTTTATAATAGTTATCCCAGATAATTTTGCTCTTGGGTAGATAAGATAATACTGTAGCTGCATAATCCTCCTTGCCGTTTAGCAAATGATAATTTGTAAAAGCAAAAGGGTTAGAGTGGATATAAAATGCACCATCGTTCACTCCATAATTAACCTTAATAAAATTTGGATGAAGGTGAGTGCTATCTGCTTTAGAAACCATGCCTAAAACCGTAGTGTTTAGCGTATCTACAGAAGCAAAGTAACTGTTTTCAATTACATCATTAAATACCGTGTTATTTTTAGCTTGATAGTCACTCGTAAATGAATTAATAGATACTTGTTTAAAAAGATTTTCAAAATCTCTATTCAATGAAATCTTTAAAGTATCTGCCAGCATGCCACTAAAGTAGCCAGTGCTTACAAAAACGGTGTTACCTCGATCTACAAAATCTAAGATAGCTTGTGATTCTTGCCCACCGAGGTTTATATAATTATTAATAAATACTAAACTTTGATTGGTAACTGTTGAGTCAATGGTGTACAGATACTCATAAATATTTTTATTAATGATTGGAATATTCTGTTTAGTCTCGTTTTTAAGTTCGTTATAAATAACATAGCCGCCTAAAGGAATTTTATCTAATGCGGAATATGAATCTGACCAATTCAATGGTCTTGGTTTGGCCACTTCAACAACGATCATAAACAGAATCACCGCACCAATTGCATACAACGCTATTTTAGATTTTTTATCCATTAGCAGTTTGTTTTAAGATGCTGTTGAAGGTCAGCATATTTTTATCAAAACTCTGTTTGTCTATTGGAAATTCACCATACCATATATAATCGTAGATGTAAGAGATACGTTTAAATAGTTGTTTTATAGTGTCGTCATTAATCTCTTTAACATAATCTGAATTTGTTTTATCAAAATGCCAATCAATAATATCTTGGTTAGAAAGTTCTTTGAGTGTTTTTAAGTAGAGATACCTTGTGGCTAATCTGTAATTGTCTTCATTTAATGCCTGAGATACTAGGGCATTAAAATTCACTGTGTCAATTGTAGTTTCTGTGAAGCTAAAGTTTTCTATATCTGTAACTTCGGACCGAAGCATTTTGTTTACAGATGTGTCTTTTAAATATCTTACAATAACATAAATTACAATTAAGCTAAGTATACCATATATGATGTATTCCAAGATTTGATAATCTATAAAATCAATATCAAAACCAAAAATATCACTTAACCATTTAAAAAACTTACTCAAGGCACGCTGTATGAGGTTAACGCCACCTGTATCATTTATAGAATAATTAAATTCATCTCCAGGATAACGGTCTACAATATTATCTTCAAAGTACCGTATATCAATTTGAGACGAATCTCTCTGAATAGAAGCTTCAGCTTCGTCTTGCAAAGTTAGATCATTAAAGAATCTTGAATACACTATGTTGGTACGATTAATCATTAGCACCTATCTGTTCTATTTTTTGTTGTAGGTACTCATTGTATTTTATTTCATAAAGATTATAATATAAAATGCCGTAAGCCACTTGCGAAAGCGCTTGTGAAAACACAAATGCCAACAGAAATAGTCCGAAACTTAGCGTAAAAATGATGCTTGCTGTAACGCTCGTGGCAAATTCTACATTACTTTGTGCTGACAAATAGATGTAAATTCCAATTATAAATGAAGGGATGGCCAAGATCAATGCCGTAATCATAAGATTTAGAATACCAATGATAAGTCCAAAGAGCACCACTTTCCAAAAGTTAGAAAAGGTAAAATTAAATCCTTCAGATATGGCATCAGAAAAGCTTTTTCGTTTCGAAAAAATAGACATAAACGTTAATCCAAACACTGCTGATAGTGTAAAACTTAAACCGTATTGAATAAGCATACCCAAAATTGGAATAAAGGATACTATAATTGTAATTATAAGATAGCCTACGTAGAGCGCTGCGCCTATAAGTATAAATAAAACAATAGTGCCTATATTACTTTTTATTTTAGTCCAAATGGGTTGAGACTCTACCTTTCCGCCATTTGCAACATATTCACTTATGTAAGCACTAGAGAAGCTGTAATTGATGAGTGATGTTATAAATAAAACGAGCACCATTATAACAACACCAAAAATAAAATAGGCATCTGTTTCAACATTATTACTCATGCCAAATCTAAAATCTCTACTGGCTAAGCCCATAAATCCAGTGACTAAAAGATAAGAGCAGACAAGTGTAAGTATTATACTAACAGCGTTGTACCGAAGATATAAGTTGGTGTAATTTTTAAAATTGTACTTTAAGAATAAAAAGTAATTGTTAATAATATCTCCAAACGCATTTCGGTTTCTAAGTTCAATATAGGGCATAGTTATGATGTTTCAGTTTTAACAGAATTTTGATTGAGTGCCTTATGCAAAATAATAGGGTAGATAATATAATAATAGAAAATAATGAATAACGAAATTCCTATAATAGAATAAGCTAATAGGTTGGGCATAGCTTCTCCGTATCGGGTAATAAATCCTTCAATAAAGCCAGCAATAATGAAGAATGGAATTGTACTCACTACAATTTTAAGACCATCTTTAGCACCTTTCATAAATGACAATCGTCTTGACAATGTTTTAGGAAATAAAAAACTGTTTCCCATTACAATACCAGCGCATCCTGCAATGACGATAACCGAAATTTCAAAGGTGCCGTGCAACCACACCGTTGAGGTTTTATCTAATATGCCATAATTGTAGAAAAATGCTAAAAATGATCCAAGCATTATGCCATTACTAAACAAGATGTATATGGTACCAACACTAAAAAAAACACCAAAAGCAAAGGCTATTATGGCAACTCTTATATTATTTATGGTTATGCCGAGAAAACTCCCAACACTGCTTCCGCTCTTGTATACAGCCATTGGCTCCCCGTTTTCTATATTTTCAATAGTCATATTTACATAACCATCGCCCAGAATGAGTCTCACAAAGGAGTTGTCATTAATGGTTGAAACAGCTCCAATCATGACCGCTACCATAAAAAACAAAAAGGTGTAGAGCAATGTTTTATGGTACTGCTTAAAAAATAGAGGGAATTCATATTTCCAGAATGAAATGATCTTATTTTTTGACTCTTTTTTGGTAATATAAATTTTTTGATGTGCTTGCGAAGCTAATGAGTTAAGGTACAGTAAAGTCTTACTATCAGGATAATAAGTTTGTGCGTAAGACAAGTCATTGGTAAGTTGAATATAATAAGAAGCAAGGTCGTCTGGATTTATTTTTGCATTATTCTCTAATGCGGTTTCAAATAACATCCATTTTTCCTTATTTTGCTTCACGAAAGACGCTTCGCGCATAGAAAAAACAATTTTGAACGAAGATACATTGCAATGAGCAAATTAGCAATTAACACTGCACAAAATGTAAATTTAGACTACAAGCTCATTGGCTTGGGAGAGCGTGCTGTTGCCTTTTTAATTGATGGCATCATTTTACTTACTTACATCACAGTGATGGAGAATTTAGTAGCATTATCAGATATTTTTAATGCTGATAGCTGGACGCAACGTGGTGTTTTAGGACTTTTAATTTTGCCCGCCTTTTTTTACTCACTCATCTGTCATATTACACTCGGTGGACGTACCATTGGCAAACTCATATTAAAAATCAAAGTAGTAAAAGTAGATGGCTCACCAACAGAGTGGTATAATCTAATGGTGCGCTGGATGTTGCGTATAATAGATATTTGGTTGTTTTTCTCGTCGATAGGAGTGATCAGTATTTTATTATCTGAAAAAAAACAGCGTGTTGGCGATGCTGCTGCCGGAACCATTGTGATTAGCACCATGAAAAAGCATAAAATCACGAGTACTATTCTTGAAGATATAACCGATGATTACACACCAAAGTTTAATAATGTCACCTTATTAACAGATAAGGATGTTCAGATTGTAAAAGAAGCGTTCACCTTAAGCAGAAGGAACAACGATACTAAAACTTTAAATATTTTGAAAGAAAAGGTGTGCAGTACGCTTCAAATAGAAACGACAATGAATGATCGTGAATTTATAGATACGATTTTAAAGGATTATAATTACTACACACAAAACATGTAATGTTTATACAAACCGTTGATATTTTAGGAACCATTGCCTTTGCAATTTCAGGAGTGCTTGTGGCTATGAGTAAACGCATGGATCCTTTTGGTGTGCTTATAATCGCTTTTGTAACCGCTGTTGGTGGTGGTACTCTAAGAGATATTATGGTAGGAGTGGAGCCTGTGTCTTGGATGCGTAACATGACTTTTGTTTATGTAATAATAAGTTCTGCAATATTTGCGGTAATATTTAGAGAACAAATAAAACATCTTAGAAAATCTTTATTTCTATTTGATACTATAGGCATTGGGCTTTATACGGTAGTAGGCATAGAAACTGGTTTAGTGGCAGGTCTGCATCCTATTATTTGTATAGCACTCGGTACAATGACAGCCTGTTTTGGTGGTGTCATTAGAGACATACTTTGCAACGAAATTCCTGTTATTTTTAGAAAAGAAATATATGCCACCGCCTGTATTTTGGGTGGTTTAACGTATTTTATTCTTCGAGAATTCCTAGAGGATAGAAATTATCTATTTGTCATTGCAGGTCTCATAGTCATCATCGTAAGATTACTTGCCGTAAGACTTAAGATAAGTTTACCAAGCTTGTATCGAAATAAGGATGGCTAGTTGGCTAAATCTAATTTGTCGTTACAGGAAATCCTCTATCTCTCATTAACGCTTCAATTTTAGCATCTCTGCCTCTAAATTTTCTGTAAGCTTCAGCAGGATCCAGGGCATTACGCGGTGCAAATAAGTAGTCCACTAATTTATTGGCAACTTCTTTATCATAAAAACCACCCTCTGCTTCTTTAAATGCTTCTGAAGCATCACTAGTTAAAACATCTGCCCACATATAACCATAATAAGCCGTGGCATAACCTTCACCAGAGAAAACATGTCCAAAATGCGGTGTTCGGTGACGCATAGGTAGTTCTTTTGGCATACCAAGCTCGTCTAAGGTTTCACGCTCAAATTGATCGATGTCAATGTCGGTTGGGTCTGCCAAATGCAATTTCATATCAATTAATGCGGATGCTAAATATTCGGTAGTTCCAAATCCTTGATTAAAGGTTGATGCTTTTTTGATCTTTTCAACTAATTCAGCAGGAATTGGCTCTCCTGTTTCATGATGAACTAAAAACTGATTGATCACCTTATCTGTAGATAGCCATCGTTCTAGGAGTTGCGACTGAAACTCTGTGTAATCTCTAACACCGCCATTAAGGGTTGGATATTTTACATTCGATGAGAAAAAATGAAGGGCATGCCCAAATTCATGAAAGAACGTGGTGGCATCATCCCATGACACCAAAACAGCTTCACCAGGTGCTGGTTTTACAAAGTTAGAATTGTTTGATGCTAATA
>JABDIQ010000106.1 GCA_013003655.1 Winogradskyella sp.
CCATATGCGCTCCTGCTTGCCATACTTGGTCATAACCAACCAAACCACCAAAGATGATTCTATTCCTTACTCCTGGTGATGAATAATCAATATGAATATGTGCATCTCCAATCATTGCCATTGTTTCAGTATGTGGACTTAATGGTTTTTTCTTTGGTTCTTCAGCTTTTTCAGGTCCATTGTTATGATTGTGTTTTTGCTCTTCCGAGCTTGATTTTTCATTTTTACAACTTACGATTGTAAGCACTATCACAATTAATAGGATTGGATTTTTCATTAGTTTTATATTTATAGTTATACGTTAGTTGTTCTTAATCGTAGTGCATTTCCAATAACAGAAACAGAGCTAAAACTCATAGCTAAAGCTGCTATCATTGGTGAGAGTAATATTCCGAAAAATGGAAACAAAACACCTGCAGCAATAGGCACACCTAATGTGTTGTAGATAAGTGCAAAAAACAGGTTTTGCTTGATATTTTTCATTACTGAATCACTTAAATTCCGTGCTTTTACAATGCCGTTTAAATCCCCTTTTACCAATGTTATCATAGCACTTTCAATGGCTACATCTGTTCCTGTTCCCATAGCAATACCTACATCACTTTTAGCCAATGCAGGTGCATCATTAATACCATCACCTGCCATGGCAACTACTTTTCCATTTTCTTGTAGTTTCTCTACTTCTTTGAGTTTGTCCTCTGGTAGCATACTGGCTTTAAAATCTGCCAGATTTAATTCAGATGCGACTGCTTGTGCTGTATCGTGATTATCGCCAGTAAGCATTATCACATCAATCCCTTTATCTTGAAGTGCTTTAATAGCTTTGGCACTTGTTTCTTTTATCTTATCGCCAATAACCACATAGCCCAAAACCCTTTTATCTATTGCTAAATAAGAAACTGTTTTACCCTGTTTTTGGTAAGATTTAACTTCTTCTTGCATTTTAGAAGTAATGTCAGCTTTCGCATACTCCATCATTTTAGGATTACCTAACGCTACTCTTTTACTATCAATTTTAGCTTCAACACCTTTTCCTGTAACCGCACTAAAACTATCTGATTTTAATATTTCAGCGTTACGCTCTTTTCCATATTTTACTGTTGCTTCAGCTAAAGGATGTTCACTATTTGTGTTTAGTGAAACAATGTATTGTAGCACCTCTTTTTCACTTAAAGCATCATTAAAAGCACCTACGGTTTCTACAGTTGGTTTACCTTCGGTAATTGTACCTGTTTTGTCAATTATTAATGTATCGACTTTATTCATTTTTTCAAGAGCCTCTGCATTTTTAATCAACACCCCATTTTGAGCACCTTTACCCACGCCAACCATTACAGACATTGGCGTTGCTAAACCTAATGCACAAGGACACGCAATAATTAAAACTGCAATGGCATTGACCAACGCAAAGACGTAAGCAGGTTCTGGTCCCCAAATTGACCATACAATGAATGTTATGACCGATATGATAACTACAATTGGTACAAAGTAACCCGAAACTTTATCAGCTAAATTTTGAATAGGTGCACGACTTCTGCTAGCATCATTCACCATATGAATAATTTGAGAAAGCAAGGTGTCACTTCCTACCTTTTCCGCTTTCATTAAAAAGGATTGATTCCCATTAATTGTTCCGCTACTTACTTTATCATCTACAGCTTTATTTACTGGAATAGGCTCACCTGTAATCATCGATTCATCAATACTTGTATTACCTTCCGTGATGACACCATCTACAGGAATCTTATCACCTGGTTTTACTTTGAGAATATCATTAAGTTCTATCTCGTCAATACTGACTTCAACTTCTTCACCATCTTCAATTTTTATAGCTTTATTTGGTGCTAATTTCAACAGTTCTT
>JABDIQ010000150.1 GCA_013003655.1 Winogradskyella sp.
AGTTGTGATTTTATTGCTGTTTGGAGGTAGAAAAATACCTGAACTTATGAGAGGATTAGGAAGTGGCTTAAAGGAATTTAAAGACGCTAGTAAAGAAGAAGACTCAAATAAGACCGATAAAGAATAACGCTTTTCAGCTTAATAAGACATTAAAAGTCAACTCTGTTTAGAGTTGACTTTTTTTAGTTTATCTCAATAGATTTCATGATTGCCTCAAGTTCAAAGACAAGGTCTCTTTTTTCTAAAGACGGCGCATATACGTAGCCTTCTGCAACCAAATACCTATTATTTATCTTGTCTTCTATAGCGTAGTTAAGAAAAGGTCCTGCCATAAAAAAGCCTGTCACTTCCCACACACCTCTGGTTTCTATAGTGTGTTTATTATCAATTATTGTTTCAAACATGGACGGCACGTAAGCATCTTCAGTAGTCATTGACGCTCCTGGCTCTGGCCCTGGTATATTCTTTCTTATTACCGCATCACGCATCTTAATAATATCCATTATAGTACTATCTCCTGGCCTAATAGTTTCTAGCGGTACTTCATAGAACATAAGATCCATGGTTTTTGTATTACTTAAGCTTTTGCGTACCCAGAAAAAATCTTCAGTATTTTTAGCTATTCTGTATGCAGAAGGGATGTCTATAGTAAAACCTAATGCCTTTTCCATTTCGGAAACGTCTAAAGGCGATTTATTAATTCGTCTAAGTTTCTCTTTGACTTCTTCCTTTGTGAAAGCATCAATAATCTTTTCAGAATTATTATTTAAAATAGTAATAAGTTCTTGTGGTGAAGTTGCTCTAAGGTCAACCACTGTTTGTGGTTTAGCATACACGTTTCTGTAGATATTTAGTGAGCTGCTATCTGACTGACTCACTTTTAATATTAGCCTGTTTTTTGTTGCAAAACCATCAAAAACCTGCAGAGGTATCTGACGTATGGTAAAAAGTGGTTCGTCTTGTGGTAGTCCTTGTGATGGGGCGGCAAAAACAGATCGTATAGCGCTACCTACCTTACCTTCCCACAACATGTTGTCTGACACAACGGAAATAGTATTTATGTTACCTGACGATTCGGTGATGTATCTTTTGTTTTCGGTTGAACTATTGCAGCCAAGCAGTATAATTGAGCAAATAATAGTGATAAATACCTTCATGATTATTATATCTTTTTTATTGAGAAACGATAAGAACGGTTCCAATCTTTAAATTTTTACCACTAATATCGTTCCAATCTTTAATATTTTGAACAGAAACTCCTGGAAATTTTTGAGCTATCGTCCAAAGCGAATCACCGGACTCTACAGTATACGTTTTTTTACCGCTGGCATTGACTTTGGTTTTCGTTGTTTTTTTTGCGGCATTAGATCTTGAAAGCGAAGGGTTTCTTGGATAAATAGTAAGTCGTTGACCAATTTTTAAATTGTTACTTCTTAATCCGTTCCAGCTTTTTATTTGACTCACTCTAACGCCATATTTTCTGGCAATTTTTCCTAAGTAATCGCCATTTTTAACGCGATACACAATTTTAGTGTCTGCTTTTAAAAATTGTGGTAGTGGTTTTTCTCGTGTTTCTAAATCTTTTTGGGCGTAAGCATAAATTTGATCTTCGTTACTTGTAAAAATACCAACTGCCCATCGTGGTAATCTTAAATAGTAATTCTTATTCTCAATGTAAGGGATAATATCTAGTTTGTAAGAAGGGTTTAAAAACTGAAGTTCTTCTATTTTTACTCCAGT
>JABDIQ010000162.1 GCA_013003655.1 Winogradskyella sp.
GCAGGATCACCTGTGCAACTTTCTTCTGCTCCTAGTACGGCAAAATCAATATTGGCTTTATTTAATAGCTTTACAAAGGCTTTGGTGATTTTTTTTGCTCTATCGTCAAAACTTCCAGCACAACCAACCCAGAATAGAACTTCGGGTTGCTTGCCTTGGGCCATATAATCTGCCATTGTAGGCACTTTTAATTGTTCACTCATTTGTTACTGTTCTTTAGCCCAATTTAATCGGTCCATTTGATTGTATGGCCATGGAGCACCATTATTCTCTATATTGGTCATCATATTATTTAATTCCATAGGTGCGGCACTTTGTTCCATCACCAAATATCTACGCATATCTAATATGATAGATAACGGATTAATACTTACAGGACAAGCCTCTACACATGCATTACAACTGGTACATGCCCATAGTTCTTCTGCGGTTATATAGTCATTTAATAATTGCTTGCCATCGTCTTTAAATTCACCATTATTATTATCAATATTGATCCCAACCTCTGTAAGTCTATCTCTGGTATCCATCATGATTTTCCGAGGCGATAATTTTTTACCGGTTTGGTTTGCTGGACATTCACTGGTACACCGACCACATTCAGTACAGGTATA
Organism: Winogradskyella sp.; assembly: GCA_013003655.1. Classification (GTDB taxonomy): domain Bacteria; phylum Bacteroidota; class Bacteroidia; order Flavobacteriales; family Flavobacteriaceae; genus JABDIQ01. The sequence goes on from JABDIQ010000162.1 coordinate 615, forward strand.
TGCGTTTAATAGTTGAATTTGATTGAGGTCCATAACATCACTAGCTCCGAATTTTTCTGGCACCTCTTCGCTCGCGCCTTCGGGAGCAGCTGCAAACGGATCTGCATTTGGATCCATCATTAGTTTTACTTCGTTAGTAACTGCCTCCAAATTATTGAACTGACCTTGAGGTTTTAGACCGCCATAATATGTGTTGGGGAATGCAAGTAATATGTGTAAATGTTTTGAAAAATAGAGGTAATTGAGAAATACCAAAATACCAACAATGTGCAACCACCAAGCCGTTCGTTCTACATAATGTAACGCAGTTTCAGACATACCACTAAACCAAGGAGTTATAAACTGACTTATAATATTTCCGCTATTTAAGTCCTGAAATGCCGTATCGGTAGCATTCATCGTTAGGAACAAACACATAAGTACCACTTCAAAATATAAGATAATATTACCATCATTTCTAGGCCAGCCTTCCATTTCCTTGTTAAAGAATCGCTTTAATTTAATGATGTTTCGTCTTGCCCAAAATACTGCAACAGCTACTAAAACTAAGACTGCTAATATTTCAAAGCTTCCAATTAAAAATCCATATAGAGATGTGGGTAAAATCGACAAGCCTATTCTATGAGTTCCTAAAAGGCCGTCTATTATTATTTCTAGTACCTCTATATTGATAATCACAAAACCAATATAAACTATGATGTGCATTATTCCAGAAATGGGTCTCACTACCATTTTGCTTTGGCCTAGTGCAATTTTTGCCATATTCTTCCAACGCTGTGCTTTGTTGTCTGAAGCATCAACCTTTCGACCCAACTTAATATTTCTGATGAGTTTGTTGACATTTCTTGTAAAATAGCCAGTGCCTAAAAAAAGTATGATGGCGAATATAATGTTAGGTAAATATGTCATTGTTTTGATCTACTAATTTTCGTCATCTTCGTAAGGAATCTCTTTGCGTGATAAAATTCTAAAATATCGCTTTGGATGCAATTTAATATCTCTTAAAAGCTCTTCCATTTCTTTGGTAGCACCTTCAAGATTATTATACAAACTTTCGTCATTCATTAATTTGCCCATAGACCCTTTTCCTTGCTGTATATCAGAAAGTAGCGCATTCATACTACTTAATGTATTATCAAGCGTGCTAATTGTTTTGCTTAATTCAACATCCTTAATATCGTTGGTTAAGGTGGTAATATTCTCACTTGTTTTTGTGAAACTCTCTAAGGATGCATTGATCTTACTTTCATTGGCACTAACCACACTTTCTAATGATATGGCTAATCGCTTAAATGATTTTAATGTGGCGTTTAATTCTGCAATTGTAGATTGTAAACTTTCGTCTGATGTATCTTTAATTACTTTATTAAGATTAACAAATAAGGTATCTGCTGAGCGAATGGTACTATCTAAATCAGAACTAATTCCAGTGAAATTATTTTTAAGAGAAGTGATTAACCCTGGCTGAACTTCCGAAGCTAATTTATCACCAGGCTGGGCTTGTTGGCCATCATTAGCATTAACAATAGCAAGAGCATTTCCACCCATGAGGCCTGTTTCGTACAAACGAACAATACTATTTTTTGAAAATTTTAGTTTAGGGTTTACAGTAAATGAAACAACCGTTTTGCCAGTTTCAAAATCGTAAGTAATGTCATTTATTTTACCTACACTATTACCTTTTATGGTAACAGGTGATGACATGCTAAGCGCATTATAATCAAACTCTGTATAATAGGTCTCTGTTTTTGAAAATAAGTCTTCTCCTTTTAGATAGGTGTAAAGATAGATGAACAAAAAGATACCGGAGATGACCAGTACAGCTGTTTTTACTTCTCTAGATATTTTCAATGCTCTTTGTCTTTGTTAGATAACAAAATTAGAAATAAATTTGAGAAAGCCTCTGTTAATTTGTTGCTGATTTTAATGCTTCATTTATGGTAATACGTTCACCGTCTCTATATGCTACAATAAAACATGTGGAATAACCTTTAGATTTGGCTTCCTCTTTAAATTTCAAGGCTTGGTTATAATCAGATGTTTTGCCGAAATAGTATTTATATAATTGACCAACTTTATCTTTGGATATATCGTTAAGTCCTTTAAAATTATAAGATTTGGGTGCTAAATCCTTTCGGCTTGCTGCAATTTGCACTTTGAACTCTACATCTTCTATAACTAGAGTATTATTATCCGTTGAGTTACCATCGTCATAAACTAAAAAATTATCACCCACGTTTAAGTCCAGTGCATCTTTATACTCTATAATGGCATCCCTAATGGCATCTGCCATTTTGCGCTGACCAGCTTTTGAGTTTAAAAAAGCACCTTCAGATTTGTTAGTTAAGAAACCTAACTCTACTAAAACACTTGGCATATAGGTATTATGCATCACCCACAAACTAGCTTGCTTTAGTCCTCTGCTTTTTCGTTTTAATTTCTGAGAGAAATTATCTTCAATCTTTCTAGCTAAAATGATACTTTGGTTAACATATTCTTCTTGTTCTATTTGAATACCTATTGTAGATTCTGGTGAACTAGGGTCAAAACCACCATAATTTTTTTGATAGTTTTCTTCGAGATAAATTACTTCATTCTCTTTTCGCGCTACGGCAAGGTTTCGTTCTGTATTTGCAACTCCTAATACAAATGTTTCAGTACCATAGGCATTTGAACTGTGAGAATTACAATGGATAGACACAAAAAGATCTGCATCTGCTCTATTGGCAATGGCCGACCTTTCGTATAATTCTAAAAACACATCTTTGGTTCTTGTATAAATGACCTTAATATTTTTATTGGCCTCTAACGCCTTACCTACCTCTAATGTTACATTTAGCGCTATATCTTTTTCTTTATATCTATTACCAAGATTACCTGGATCATGACCACCATGGCCTGCATCTAATACAACCACAAATCTATCATCTGCCGCCTGAGCTGATATAGTTGGTGTTAATACTATTATAAAAATAGTAAGCGCTAACACTATATGTAGATTAATTTTCGTTTTCATAGTTAATTAACGGCATGCAATCTGCCCTTATTACACCTTCAATTGATTATTTTAAACTTTGTGTAGGTTAATAAATCAATGACAAAAAAATATATGTAATTTTGACGATTCAAAAACCGAGCCATACTTTTACAAAAATACATTTAAAAGGATTGCGTACAAATAGCCTTCAGATACTTTTTCTCTTGAGTTTTACAGTGTTTATCAACACTTTTGGCTTGGCTCAAGAATTACCAAATTCTAAACCAGTTATTACACCTAAACAAACTGTAGATTCTAGTTTAGTGGTTGTGGATTCCATACCTAAGCCATTACAACCCGAAAAACAACTAGACTCCGTAAAACAGGATAGTATTAGAAAGAAAGAATTTTTGCAAGACATTGTAAAGTATAAGGCCACTGATTCTGTTATAATAAGCCAAAAACAGCAAAAAATATACATGTACAACGAAGCTGAGGTCTTGTACCAAGATCTTGAAATTACTTCTGGAGTTATTGTTATTGATTATAAGAACAATTTGGTTTATGCCGGAAGACTTAAAGATTCTACAGGCTATTCTCAGAGTCCTGTTTTTAAACAAGGACCAAATGTAGTAGAACCGGACTCAATCATTTTTAATACAGATACCAAAAAAGCACTGATCTATAATTCTAGAACAGAGCAAGAAGGATTTAACGTACGAGCACCACTTACCAAAAAAGAGAATGACTCTGTCTATTTTATGAAAGGTGGGCGTTTCACCACAGCAGAGAATCTTGATGACCCTGAATATCAATTTATAACTTCTAAAATGAAATTGGTGCCTAATAAAAAGATCATAGTTGGGCCAACGTATATGGAGATCTATGGTGTTCCCACTCCTATTGGCTTACCTTTTGCATATTTTCCATTAACCAAAAAACAAACCTCTGGTATTATTTTTCCGTCATTTGGAGAAGATACTGGTAACGACAGAGGATATTTTCTACAGAATGGTGGTTATTATTTTGCCATAAACGATTATGTAGATCTCGCTGTTTTGGGTGATTATTACACCAACGGTAGTTATGGATTAAGGTTGGAAAGTAATTATGCCTTGCGCTATCGCTTTAGAGGTAATCTTAGTTTTAGATATGAAAATTTACTGAATAGTGAACGTGGATTTCCAGACTTTTCGCAAAACACTATTTACAATATAAGATGGTCTCATAGTCAGGACACCAAAGCTAATCCAAACTCGCGTTTTTCAGCATCGGTAAACCTAGGAAGTAGTCAATATTACCAGCAGTCCATTAATCAGCTTAATCAATCTAACTTTCTCAATAACACGCTAGCATCATCGGTATCTTATTCTAAAACTTTTCAAGGCGAACCACAGGTTAATCTAAATTTAACAGCCACACATTCGCAAAATACCAATACAGAACAGATAAACTTAACCTTACCAACGCTGCAAGCTTCTGTTAGTAGAATATATCCGTTTGCGCCAAAAACGGGTTCTAAAAAAGGAATAATTCAAAATATAAATTTTCAATATAATACCAGAGGAGAATACAGAATTAATACTACAGATTCGTTGTTTTTTAAATCTGAAATGTTTGACGATGCATTGGCAGGAATGCGCCATAGTATACCTGTAACAACAAACTTTAAAGTGTTAAAGTACTTTAGTGTAAGTGCCAATGTAAATCTTGAAGAAACCTGGAGTCTTAACACCATAGAACGATTCTTTGATTCTGCTTCGGATGCAGTAGTTACTGAAAGGCGAAGTGGATTTGATAGTTATAGAACCTACAACTTCAGCACTAATATAGGAACTACACTTTACGGTAGTTATAATTTTGAAAAGGAAGGAAAGGATCCTAAACTTAAAGCCATACGTCATGTTATGCGTCCTTCTATTTCGTACACAGTTAACCCTGCGTTTGATCAGTATTACGATACCTATGAAGTGATCAGTGCTGATGGACTTACCACAGAAGATGTAGAGTATAGCCGTTTTGAAACCACATTATTTGGTGCTCCTGGTAACAGGTACAGCAGTTCTATTGGTCTATCCTTAGGAAACAACTTTGAAGCCAAAGTGCGCAATAAAGATTCTACCGAAACAGAACCACAAAAGATAGTCTTATTAAATAATTTAAATTTCACCACTGCTTATGATATTGCAGCAGATTCTCTTCGCTGGAGTCCTGTTAGAATGACTGGTGGAACCCAGATCTTTGATAAGCAAATGAATATAAATTTTAGTGCTACTCTAGATCCGTATGCGTTAGATAGTAACAATAATAAAATAAATACATTTAATATAAATAATGGCGGTAGTTTATTTAGACTAACCTCCGCAAACATAAATGTAAGTTATTCATTATCTAGTAAAACATTCTCTGGCAGTAAAGATGATGACCAAAACGCTATAAATGAATCTGTACGATCTGGTGGACGCGCAGATGATCTTTTTGGTAAACCTCAAGATTTTGCGGATCAACGTCTAACCGACGATACTAAGAAGAAGAAAGAAGAAGATTCAGAGTTGTATAATTATAAAATTCCATGGTCAATACGTTTCGCCTATACCGTAAACTACGCTAATACAAGACGGCAAAATGCTATATCATCGCATTCTTTAATGTTTTCTGGTGATATTGAATTATCTCCAAAATGGAGCATAGGTGGTTCTTCTGGTTATGATTTTTTAAATAAAGGAATTACCTTTACACAACTACGTTTTGAAAGAGATTTACTGAGCTGGCGTATGAATTTTAGTTGGATTCCGTTTAGTAATAGATCCTCCTGGAATTTCTTTATTGGTATTAAATCTAGCCTCCTCAAAGCCCTTAAATACGATCAGCGCAGACAACCAGATCTTCGATTAGGCAATTAAATATTTAGTCATGAAAAAGATAATCAACACTTCAAATGCTCCAGCACCTATAGGACCTTATAACCAAGCGGTATTAACGGGTAATACGTTATACACATCTGGGCAAATCGCCTTAGACCCAAATACTATGGAGTTAGTAACGGATACTATTGAGGCTGAGACAACTCAAGTAATGGAGAATATGAAAGCTGTTTTAGCTGAAGCAGGAATGACGTTTAACAACGTGGTTAAAACGTCTATTTTTATTAGCGACATGAATGATTTTGCCAAAATCAATAGCGTTTACAGCGCCTATTTTGATGAAGCTACGGCTCCTGCAAGAGAAACCGTTGAAGTTGCTAATCTTCCAAAATTTGTCAATGTTGAGATTAGCATGGTCGCTGTGATCTAGGCGCATTTAAATGCCATTATTTTGAAACTTAAAACTTCTGAACTCAAAGAATTTCTCGATACCAAAGTTGAGCTTTACAACAACCCTAAATTTATAGAATCTGATCCTATACAAATACCTCATAAGTTTACAAAGAAAGAGGATATAGAAATTATGGCATTCCTAACCGCCACAATTGCATGGGGAAATCGTAAAAGCATAATCACTAATGCCAACAGAATGGCTGAGCTTTTAGACTACGCTCCATTTGAGTTTGTAATGCAGCACCAGGATACAGATTTAAAAAGACTTAACGGCTTTGTGCATCGGACATTTAACGATGAAGATTTTAAACAATTTATTAAAAGCCTACATCATATTCACAAAACTCATAATGGTTTGGAGGCTGTATTTGCAAAGCACGCAAACAAATTGTCCTTACAATTGAGTATTCATCACTTTAAAAGTTGCTTTTTTGAAATAGATCATACTCCTAGAACAAAAAAACACGTGAGCGATCCTTTAAAAAATTCAGCCGCAAAACGTATCAATATGTTTTTACGTTGGATGGTTCGTAACGATGCTAATGGTGTTGACTTTGGGATATGGCAATCCTTATCACCAGCTCAGTTAAGTTGCCCATTAGATGTGCACTCGGGTAATGTAGCACGCAAATTAGGTTTACTTAAACGAAAACAAAATGACGCTAAAGCACTAGCAGAGCTTGACCAATCGCTAAGAGCTTTAGATGCCAAAGATCCAGTAAAGTACGATTTTGCTTTATTTGGGCTAGGTGTTTTTGAGGGATTTTAAATGCTGTTGTTTATCTTTATCGTACTCTTTAAAATAACACTATGAAACTAAAATTTAGCCTTCTTCTTATCATTTCTGTTACAGTTGTTTATGCACAAGATCTTAAAATACCTATAGATACAGCTTACGTAACCACGCATACGGTTAATATAAAAGGTCAGCAAGTTAATTATCGTGCTGAAACTGGATTTCAGCCCGCGTGGAATGATGAGGGTAAGTTAACAGCCTCCTTGTACTACACCTATTATAATCGTACTAATGATAAAAAAGGTAATCAGCGCCCATTAGTTTTCTCATTTAATGGAGGGCCAGGTTCTGCTTCAGTGTGGATGCATATAGCTTATACAGGTCCTAAAGTGCTTAACATCGATGACGAAGGATATCCTGTGCAACCCTATGGTGTAAAGGATAATCCTAATTCCATTTTAGACATTGCAGACATTGTTTATGTAAATCCCGTAAATACAGGATATTCAAGAAAGGTTACCGATGCAGAGGGCAAAATGCCCGATGATAAGGAGTTTTTTGGAATTAACGCAGATGTGAAATATTTGGCCAGTTGGATGAACACCTTTGTTAGTCGCCATAATCGTTGGGAATCACCAAAATTTATTATCGGTGAAAGTTACGGAGGAACACGCGTGATGGGCTTATCATTAGAGCTTCAGAATAATCAATGGATGTATCTTAATGGCGTGATTATGGTTTCGCCTGCAGATTATAAAGTACTTCGTGTTGGCGGTCCTGTCTCTTCCGCATTAAATCTCCCATATTATACTGCTGCTGCTTGGTATCATAATATGCTTTCGCCTGCGCTTCAAACTAAGGATCTTTTAGAGATATTACCAGAGGCCGAGGCATTTGCTGTTGATCAACTTATTCCTGCATTGGCTAAAGGTGGTTTTATTTCTACTACAGAACGAAATGACATCGCCAAGAACATTAGCTATTATTCAGGGCTTTCAGAAAAAGTCATTTTACAACAAAATTTAGATGTGCCAAACCGATTTTTCTGGAAGGAATTACTAAGAAACAAAACCGGACAAACTGTTGGCCGATTAGACTCTAGATACTTAGGTATAGATAAGGTAGAAACAGGTGATAGTCCGGATTATAGTGCAGAATTAACCTCTTGGCTCCATAGTTTTACACCCGCTATTAATTATTACATTAAACATGAATTAGGTTTTTCTACCGATGTAAAATATAATGTCTTTGGCAATGTTGGTGATTGGGACAGAACCAATGATAATACCAGAGATAACCTAAGACAGGCTATGGCGCAAAATCCTTATTTAAAAGTCTTGACTCAGTCTGGCTATTACGATGGCGCAACCACATATTTTAACGCCAAATATACCATGTGGCAAATAGACCCGAGCGGTAAGATGAAAGACAGATTTAGCTTTAAAGGTTATAGAAGCGGCCATATGATGTATTTGAGAAACGAAGATCTTATAAAAGCTAATGATGACCTTAGAGAATTTATTAAAAGTGCCTTGCCAAATGGCAAATCAGCTAAATATTAAGATGCGGTCATTTATACAAACAAAGTATATTATTTATACCTGGTTATGGATTGGTGCTTTAACCACATTAGGGTGCTCTAACTCAGAAAACCCTAATGATACCATGGTGTATGATCTTATTTCTAAAGGCAATCTCTATGGAGATGGTGCTGAAGGAATTACACAGCAAAACATGATTATTACTACCCAATTATCATGGAATGCTTTAGTCAGTCAAATGAATACGGTAAACAATGTCTCTGATGAATTTGAAAACTTACCCATTGATTATACGTCATCTACGGTTATTGCCGTTTTTGAAGAAGTAAAATCTAACGGCGGGTACGAATTAGAGCTTGAAATTTATTCTAATCAAGAACAAATAGAAATACATATAATAAGTACATCGCCAGGTGGCAATGCCACAACGGTTATAACACAACCTTATATTATAGTTACAATCCCTAAGACAGATTTACCAATACAATTTCAATAAAAAAGACTTCCAGTAATGGAAGCCTTTTCTTATAGTTTAGTCTTTATTTAACCCTTTAACCAAGCATTTCTCAATGCAATTTGTTCTTCGGTTGCAGCTTCATTTTCTACCAAGGACTCAGTGGTAGCATAGGCCTTTGTCAAGGTAGTATTTATAAGTATAGCTTCACCATTACGCTCTAAATCCATAGTGATTTCCTGACCTTCTTGCCAACCAAACATTCTACCAATAACCTGTTGTGCGTTTTGAAGCGTTAGATCTGCGCCATTAACCTTTTTTATAATATCGCCAGCTTGTACTCCTTGACTAGCCCAAAATGAATTTTGTAAGGCCATTGGGGAAAAGAATATGGTTCCGCTGGCTTGGTCACCATCAAAAATGATGTTTTGACCACCAGCGAAAATATAATTGGTCTCTACTTCTGTTTCTCCTAAGGTTAAACCTACCATTTTAAAAAAGGCGTTGTAATCAATTGGAACATCACCTTCAACATGAGTTTTAAAGAATTCACCAACACTTGGATACGTCATTTTAGTGATTTCTGAAATAATAGTATCATCATTAAAAGGCTTGTTTTTGCCATATTTATTGGATAGCTCTTTCATTAATGATAACATACTTCGATTGCCATCACTCTCTTTACGCATTAAGATATCTACGCACATACCTATTAACGCACCTTTTTGATAAACATTAAAGTAGTTTGAAGCATATGCTTCTTCGAGGATGTTTTCGCTCATTATGGTAAAACTCATGGCATCGTCCATACGCTTTGAGATATTAATCTTATCCATCATTGTTTGATAAAATTCAGCTGGAGATTTTAGACCCTCATATACCTGAAAATGTTGTGCGAAATATTCGGTAACACCCTCGTACATCCATAAATGTTTTGAAAACGTTGGTTTGTTATAATCAAAATAATGCACGTCCTCTGAGTGGACTGACAATGGTGTTACAATATGAAAAAACTCATGTGCCACAACGTCTATCATGGATTCTGCTAAGCCTTCTTTGGTAGAAGCTTCAGGTAAAACAACCACGGTAGATGTATGGTGTTCTAAGGCTCCAAAACCTTTTGGCGAATCTTCATCTCCTTCAGACAAATACAAATAAATATCATACCTCGGTGTAGAATCAACATCTCCTAAATATGCTTTTTGTGCTTCCATCATGGTAAACACCGTTTCTTTTAAACTAGCTGCAGTATGTACATTATTTGGAGAATAAATGCTTAAGACAATTTTAATATCTCCTACCATGAATTCTTCAACATCTAGATTGCCATACATCATTGGGTTATCGGTAATCTCGAAATACCGAGGCGCAAAGTAAGTACTTGTAATGGAGCGTCCGTCAGCAGAAGATTTCATTCCAATATTCTCTAATGCCGAAGTTCTAACAAACGTCGCAGGAGCCGTTACATCTAATGTGTATTGATTGTTTTTTAACGAATCAAAATAACCTATAAAGCCGTGCAAATTAAGCACATAGTTATCTGGCTCTATATTAGTGCCCGCAGGTGAAAAAGGAACAT
>JABDIQ010000182.1 GCA_013003655.1 Winogradskyella sp.
GAACTGACTTTTCAGCTAACATCGGTACACCAATTATGGCAACAGCCAATGGTACGGTCACCAAGGCAAGTTATACAAGAGGAAATGGCAATTATGTAAAGATAAGACACAACGCCACCTATGAGACACAATATCTTCACATGAAAAAGCATAATGTAAAAAAAGGACAGTTTGTTAAACAAGGAGATGTTATTGGCTGGGTAGGTATGACAGGTAGCACGGCTGGTCCTCATGTGTGTTACAGATTTTGGAAAAACGGAAAACAAGTAGATCCATTTAAACAAGATCTTCCTGAAGCAAAACCAATTTCAAATAGTCTCAGAGCTAGATATTTGAAATATATTGAGCCTATAAAAATGCAATTAGATGCAATTCCTTATGAGGTTGAAAATGAAATCACCGAAAATTTAATTACACAACGCGATTAACTAATGGCACTTAAAACAACCAACCCTACTAAGACCAATTCCTGGAAAAAATTAGAATCACATTTTAGCGATATAAAATCCAAACATCTTAAAGAATTTTTTAGTTCAGACAAGAATAGAATTAAAGATTTGTCCATTTCATGGGAAGATTTTTATGTTGACTTTTCCAAGAATAGAATAACCAAAAAGACACTTTCGCTTTTCAATGAATTGGCAGAAGAAGTTCATCTAAAAGACGCCATTGAGCGCTATTTTACAGGAGATATCATTAATAAAACAGAAGGAAGGGCTGTTTTACATACAGCACTTAGAGCATCAAGAGATACTAAAGTGTATGTCGATGGTGAGGATGTTATTCCTGAAGTATACCAAGTAAGAGAAAAAATCAGATCATTTTCTGAGGCTGTTATTAACGGCTCTCATAAAGGATATACAGGAAAAGCCATAACTGATATTGTTAATATTGGTATAGGTGGCTCTGACTTAGGTCCGGCCATGGTGGTTGATTCCTTAAAATATTATCAAAATCACCTTAAACCACATTTTGTTAGTAATGTTGATGGTGATCATTATCAGGAAATAGTAAAAGAATTAAATCCCGAGACCACTCTTTTTGTAATTGTGTCTAAGACTTTTACAACACAAGAAACACTATCTAATGCAAATTCGATTCGTAATTGGTTCTTGAAGAGCACACCTAAAGATGCTATAGCAAAACATTTTGTTGCTGTTTCTACCAATATAGAAAGCGTTAAAGCATTTGGTATAGATGAAGCCAATATTTTTCCTATGAAAGATTGGGTTGGTGGCCGTTTTTCTCTCTGGAGCGCTGTTGGCTTGTCAATAAGTTTAGCAGTCGGAAATGACAATTTTGAAAATCTTTTAGACGGTGCTAAAGAGATGGATATCCATTTTAGATCGGCACCATTTACTAAGAATATACCAGTCATTGCAGCCTATTTAACTGTTTGGTATAATAATTTTTTTGGTGCTGAATCAGAGGCTATAATTCCGTACACGCAATACCTCAATCAGTTTGCAACCTATCTTCAGCAAGGTATCATGGAAAGCAATGGAAAAAGCGTAGATAGAGATGGAAATAAAACAACCTTTGAAACTGGCACATTGATTTGGGGTGAGCCAGGGACAAATTCGCAACACGCTTTTTTTCAGCTTATACATCAAGGTACGAAGTTAATTCCGGCCGATTTTATCGCGTTTGCAGAATCTTTACATGGAAATAAGGACCATCAGGACAAATTAATGTCTAATTATATAGCACAAACCGAAGCCTTAATGAACGGTAAAACCACTGAGGAGGTAAGGTTTGAGCTTAAAAAAGATGGACTAGGTAAGGAGGAGATTGAGCAATTAGTGCCATTCAAGGTTTTTGATGGGAATAGACCTACCACCTCTATTTTTATTAAAAAGCTTGCGCCTAAAAGTTTGGGTAAACTTATAGCTATGTATGAGCACAAGATTTTTGTTCAAGGGGTTATTTGGAATATTTACAGCTACGATCAGTTTGGAGTGGAATTAGGAAAACAATTGGCTAAGACCATTTTAAATGAGTTACAATCCAATAAACTTTCTAACAACCACGACGAGTCAACCCTAGGTTTAATGAGGTATTACAATGAAAATTAACCAATTGTTGAAAAGTTTAGTCAATTTAAGAGGCCACCTGATTTTTTCAACTTCAAACTTTAATTAACTTCATATCATAAAAATTTTAACATTTAGATAATGTATTAAATGTTATAATGTT
>JABDIQ010000207.1 GCA_013003655.1 Winogradskyella sp.
TTCATTTTATAGAATTGCAACTGCTCCCATCTTGATATTGTTCATTATCAGTGACCTTAGAGAACTATTCTCATGGTTTTTACTCATTAGTTATTCCACGGATGCTATCGATGGTTTTTTGGCTAGAAGGCTTAAAATCACAAGTGCCAGAGGATCACAATTAGATTCATTTGGTGATCAAATTACATTTATTATAGGGCTTTGCGGTCTTTTTATTTTTGAACAACAGTTTATCATTAATCATTTGGTCATTATTCTGTTAGCGTTTGTACCGTACATTGTACAAATGCTATTGGCCTATGCCAAATATGGTAAGTCTACGGCATTTCATACCTATTTAGCCAAAATATCAGCAGTTGTACAAAGTGTATTCATTTTATATTCATTATTCTTTGAGCCAAATTCAATTCTATTTTATAGCATGATTGCTTTTGGACTTATAGAAACGTTTGAGGAAATAACACTTATAATTATGCACGATAATTGGGTCTCTGATGTTAAAGGACTGTATTGGGTGATTCTAAAAAGACATAAAGAGCATAAGAAAAATACAACCTGACTAATGTCATGGTTTATTATATAATTTATTATTAAATTATCTTTTTAATCTGCAAGGCCATGATTCAAAATTTAAAGGAAAACCGAAGTGTAAATATTCTACACAACAATTATTTAGGAAACTTAAGTTATATAAGTAATAACGAACCTTATGTTATACCTATCACCTATTTTTTTGATAAAAAAAGAAATATAATTATATGTTACTCTAGTATTGGGCATAAAATAAAGGCTATGCGCAAAAATCCATCTGTTTCCTTAATTGTGGCTAATGTTCATTCTATAGAAAATTGGGAATCTGTACTAGTTTTGGGCACTTATGAAGAAATAGAAGGCTCAAGTGCAAAGGTATATCTACACGACTTTTCATTAGGCATTAAAGATATTATTGAAAAAAAAGAAGCCCGCGATGTTGATTACATTAGTGAATTCTCCAGTAAAATCTATGCTGATGATATACCAATTGTTTTTAGTATTAAAATTGATAAATTAATAGGTAAAAAACGACGAACAACTTAGCTGCTAAATTATGCAATCATCAAAACTTGGCCATATCATTAAAAAAATAGGCGTTTTCGGCTTAATATTTGTTTTGGTACCTCTCTTATTGTTTTCTTTGGTTTCAGGTACCGAAGGAGGCGATAATGGTATTTATGATTTTATAAAAAATAGTCCCAATGCTATCCCTTGGGTTATCTTAATTGCATTATTGTTTTTAAGTAAAAGCCGATCTAAATTAGCGGGAGTTCTTATTACACTAATAGGCATTGGAGTAGTTTACTTTTTTAATTTTAGTGGACCAAATTTCTGGTGGATTACATTTATTGTAACATGTTTAATTCCAGTTTTTGGCCTTCTAATATTATTAAGTTCTTATCTTAATATGCCATAAAACTTTAGCGGTATTATTCAGGGTATTCAATTCGTAAATGGAAAATATTGGCTAGTTTATGTTTTAACACTTTTTTTATGGCCTGTATTTCTTTAAATGTAATATCGGCATTTAAAAACTGACCTGTTTCCATTTGCTTATCAATGATGCCTTCAACAAAAGCATTAATCTTAGTTGTATTTGGTTCTTTTAAACTTTTTGATGCGGCTTCAACACTATCGCACATCATTAATATTGCTGTTTCCTTACTAAAAGGTTTTGGTCCTGGATATGTAAAATCTTTTACATTTACACTTTCGCTCGTTGCTTCTTCTTTCTTATAAAAATAATAAACCGTACTTGTACCATGATGCGTCCTTATAAAGTCAATGACCCTATCAGGTAAATTGTATTTTTTTGCCATTTCTATGCCGTCAATAACATGGCCTATGATTAACTTAGCACTTTCTTTAGGCGTTAATTCATCATGCGGATTGAGTCCTGTTATTTGATTCTCTGTAAAATATGTTGGATTACGCATTTTACCAATGTCATGATATAAAGCACCTACACGCAACAGCATGGCGTTTGCACCTATTTCATTAGCCGCAGCTTCTGCTAGATTGGCAACATTTAACGAATGATGAAATGTGCCAGGGGCAATATTAGAAAGCTCCTTTAATAATTTGGTATTTGTATCTGATAATTCTAGAAGTGAAACATCAGATACCAGTCCAAATATCTTCTCATAAATATATATTAATGGCTGAACGAATAATGTTGCTAAACCACAAAGCACAAACAAACCAAAGGTTTCCAATTTTATATTGGTGACTTGTCCTTCGTGTATCACAAAAAACGCAAAATAAGCCACTATATAGATTAAGGTAATTTGACCAACCGAAATAAAGAGATTGGCACGCTTATATAATTCTGAAACCGTTAAGATCGTTACGATACCGGCAATAATTTGTAGAAACATGTACTCATAACTATTGGGCACAATAAATCCTAATAGAAGTACGGTTAAAACGTGAGCAAATAAACCCAATCGTGCATCGAAAAATGCTTTTAAAACCAATGGTAAGATACACAGTGGAACGACATAAATATATTGAGCATTATAATTGGTGACCAATGTGGTTAACAAGATCATCAATACTATATTAAAAAAGATAAATGTAACTTTAACCGTATTATTGAAGACTTCAATTCTGTACTTTCTTAAAAAAAGCAATAGCATAAGCAATGCTAAGGCTACAAGAAGAGTATACGCAATCAGAACCCAGTTATAATTAGCTGTATTCCATACTTGAGACTCAAATTCTGATTTTAAGGAATCTAAAATTTGGTACTGCTCATCCTCAACAACTTGGCCTTTAGAGATTATCAATGTACCTTTTTCTACACTCCCTCTTGTTGGAGATATTAATGCTAGTTCTTCTTCTAAAACCTCATCTGTTAATGTTTTATTTAACGACACATTAGGTTTTAAAATATCAAAGAAAATAGACAACATTTTACGCTGATTTACTTCAAATTCTTGTGCAGAAAGTCGAGATTCTATATAAGGACGTAAACTATACAATTCGTAAAGATCACCGTACTTCAGTTGTTTTTCTTGCGTGTTATCAACCAATAAAATTACTGGCCTATTGTCATTGAATTCGTAGTTAGTATCTAAAAGACCAATATCGTAAATGTCTTGTAAAAGTGTTTTTCCGTACTTAAACAATCTTGTGTTAGAATTAAATGTACTGGTAGAGTCTCCAATTATTCTATTAAACTGAATCAAGTAATTAGAAATCACTGATTCTTCAACAGAAATGTCAATATTAAAATAAATGTTGCTTTGTGCTTCAATTTCAGCTTGTTCAAAAGCCAGTTCGTTAGCCGATTTCTTTATCGCAAAATTAAAGGGTGCATAGAGGTTCTCTGATTGCCATGGTTTACCCTTCTCAAAACTATATCTAAATTTTCCGGTCTTAGGAAACAGATAAACTACAAACAAAGTTGTAACAATGAGCAATAATATTTTATATACTAAAGCATGATTGCGGTACCATTTATTTAAAAGGTTGTTCATATACAGCCAAATGTAGTAAATATATAATTTTGATAAACACTTACCTCAGATTTTCATGGTATGTTCTAGCAAAATTTAGTTAATTTTGCAGCGAAAATAAATTCTGATAGAATGAACAGAGAAGTCGTAATTGTTTCTGCCGTAAGAACACCAATAGGCAGTTTTTTAGGGAGCTTATCTAAAATACCAGCTCCTAAATTAGGAGCTACCGCTATAAAAGGTGCTTTACAAAAGATTATTCTTAAACCAGATATGGTTGAGGAAGTACTAATGGGCAATGTAGTACAAGCTGGTACAGGACAAGCACCAGCAAGACAAGCGGCAATTTATGCAGGAATTCCAGATAGTGTACCTTGTACTACAATTAATAAAGTATGTGCTTCTGGCATGAAAGCGGTGATGCAAGCTGCTCAATCTATAGCATTAGGTGATGCCAATATCATAATCGCTGGTGGAATGGAAAACATGAGTTTAATTCCACATTACTACCATGCACGTAACGCAACAAAATTTGGTCCGGCAACGCTTGAAGATGGCATGCAAAAAGATGGCTTAGTAGATGCTTACGATAATAATGCAATGGGTGTTTGTGCAGATGCTTGTGCAACAGAATACGGTTTTTCTAGAGAAGATCAAGATAAATATGCTATACAATCCTATAAACGTTCTGCCGAAGCATGGGAAAACGGAAAATTTGATAATGAAGTTATTCCAGTAGAGGTCCCTCAACGAAAAGGAGACCCTATAATGGTAACAAAAGATGAAGAATATAGCAATGTCTTTATAGATAAAATACCAAATTTAAGACCAGCGTTTACTAAAGACGGCACTGTAACTGCCGCAAATGCCTCTACTATTAATGACGGTGCCGCAGCGCTTGTTTTGATGAGCAAAGCAAAAGCCGATGAATTAGGATTAAAACCATTAGCAACAATAAAAAGTTACGCTGATGCAGCGCAAGAACCAAAATGGTTTACAACTGCACCAGCAAAAGCACTACCTAAAGCTTTAGCAAAGGCTAATCTTAAACAGGATGAAATTGACTTCTTTGAATTTAATGAAGCATTTTCTGTTGTAGGTTTAGCCAATATGAAAATACTTGGATTAAGTGACAGTAATGTGAATGTAAATGGAGGCGCTGTGTCATTAGGTCATCCACTAGGATGCTCAGGTGCACGTATATTGGTAACACTTATAAATGTTTTAGAACAAAACAATGCTAAATTAGGTGCAGCCGCGATTTGCAACGGTGGTGGTGGTGCATCGGCAATTGTCATAGAGCGTTCATAACTCCTGTTTATGTTATACGGTATTTGCAACCTTGGTGTTATTCCATTACGATTAGAAGCAGACGATACAAGTGAGATGGTTTCACAAGTGCTGTATGGTGATCATTTTAAAGTAATAGAAAAGCGAAAAACCTGGAGCAAAATACGACTTCAATTTGATAAGTATGAGGGTTGGATAGACAACAAACAATACAAGGAGGTAAGTAAGGAAGAGTATCAACATATCTCTACACTAACACCAACTTTATCTAGACATTTAGTGGACTATATCTCAGATCAAAAAGGTCACGTATACTCTATTCCTTTAGGTTCTAACTTAGGCGTTTTAAAACTTCTTGGACATACTTATGAAGGTAAGTTAGAAAAAATGAAACCAAACAAATCTAAATTAATAGACACAGCCTTACAATATTATAACTCACCGTATTTATGGGGTGGAAAAACTCCATTTGGTATTGATTGTTCAGGGTTTACCCAAATGGTCTATAAGTTGAATGGCTTTGAATTGTTACGAGATGCTTCTCAGCAAGCTACACAAGGTGAAGCCTTAAGTTTTATAGAAGAAAGTGAAGCTGGTGATCTTGCTTTTTTTGATAATTCTGAAGGATCAATTATTCATGTTGGATTAATCATGGATGATCATCATATTATACATGCCCATGGCCAGGTACGCATTGATCGTCTAGATCATAGCGGTATTTACAATTCTGACACCAAAAAACACACCCACAAACTGCGCGTTATTAAAAAGATTGTATAAAAAAAGCGATACTTAATTGGTATCGCTTTTTTTATTTTATTTGAATACTTTTAGTTTCCTGCAGCTTCCATTTCTTCGACTTGAGTTCTCATTTCTTTAAACTTATCAGTTTCTCCTAAAGCACTATAAATATTCATTAATGTACGTGCAGCATCAATATTATTCTTTTTAAGCTCTAATGCCTTTTTGAGATATGGTATTGCCGTTCTATAAAGTTCTGCTCTTTCTTCTTTTAGTTCATCGTAACGTCTATTATCTGCAGCTGAATTTCCTAAGCCATTCATTTCTTCAACGATTGCTGCCTCGCCATCTAATATTACAACAGCCATATTTATTTGGGCATCTGCATAATTTGGATCTAACGCCAAGGCTTTTTTATAATACTTCATTGCTGCTTCTGTGTTTCCTCCTTCAGCAGCTAAAACACCAAGATTGTATTGTAATTCTGCATTATCTGGATCTTTTGTAGTGGCTTCTTCCATAAGTTCTTTAAACTTATCTCTATTACCCATTTTTAAATGTACGTTCGCTTCAGACAATATTAATCCCAGATCATCAGGATTAGATGCTCTTGCATCTGCCATAGCAGCTAGTGCTTTTTCATTTTCATTTTCAGCAACATAAATAAGGGCTATATTTTTTACAATTTCTGCGAATTTAGATTCGGCCATTTCTTGATTTGGAGCAACATATTGCCCTGATTTAACAGAAGCATCACGTAGCATTTTACTGCCAAATAATTCTTCAACACCCGTTTCTTTATTTGTAGCATAATATCTCATCTCCTTACCGGTGTAGCCCATATTCTTTAATTTTACATAGTAATCTAAAGATGTTTTATAATCCTGAGCATTTACTGCTGAAGAAGCGGCATAGTATAAATATGTTGTATCCGTAGGAGACATTTTGTATGCCTTCTCAAATCGTTTTGCGGCTGTAGCATAATCTTTGCCTTGTATAGCTTCATTGGCTTTAGTTAAAAACGAATTAAGCATTTGACTTTTGATCTCAGTGGCTTCATCGGTATATTTCAATTTTCCCATACCCATTTCAATAGTTTTTAGCTTATCGAATGATTCAATAGCTGTATCAATATCAGCATCGGTACCAGCGCCATTTGCGTAATGAGCCTGACCTTTAAGAAAATAGAATTTAGCCTTCATCTTATCATCCATATTGCCTAAAAGGGCCTCTGCAGATGCAGATGCCGCCTTGGCCTCAGCAAAATTTAAATTTTTAAGTGCTTTTTCCATGGCTTTCACTTCATTTTTTTGAGCAAAAGTCGATGAACTAATTAATAACGCACAAATTATAGTTATTAGTTTTTTCATTTTAGATTCAATTTAATTAATTATTATTATCGTTTTCGTTAGTATCAAGAGTTGTGCCAACATCATTATTACTCTCATTATCAGTGGATTGATCGTTATCATTGACGTCTTCATCATCATCCTTCATTACCTTGGCAACCGCTGCAATAGAGTCGTTGCCTTTTAAATTAATAAGCTTAACACCTTGGGTTGCTCTACCCATAGTTCTAAGATCTTTTACTTCCATTCTTATAGCTATACCAGATTTATTAATGATCATTAAATCATCTTCATCAGTCACGGACTTTATTGCCACTAAATTACCAGTTTTTTCTGTAATTGAAATGGTTTTTACACCCTTTCCTCCTCTATTAGTAACACGATAAACTGGTTCTCCGTCTTCTGGATCGTCTATAAAGGTTCTTTTCCCATAACCGTTTTCTGAAACAACAAGAACTGTTTCTTCTTGAGGATTTTCAATGGTAACCATGCCTATAACCTCATCATCTTTATGAGCTAATTTAATACCTCTAACACCTGAAGCATTTCTGCCCATAGGTCGAGTTTTTGCTTCTTCAAACCTAATGGCTTTACCAGATTTTAACGCAAGCATTACCTGACTCTCTCCAGTAGTAAGCTTAGCTTCTAGTAGCATGTCATCATCTTTAATGGTAATGGCATTGATACCATTAGTTCTTGGTCTTGAGTACTGCTCTAGAGCTGTCTTTTTCACCTGGCCATTTTTAGTTGCCATGATGACATAATGACTATTTATATAATCTTCATCTTTAAGATCTTGAGTACAAATGAAAGCCTTAACGTTATCATCTTGCTCAATATTAATAAGATTTTGAATAGCTCTACCTTTTGAAGTTT
>JABDIQ010000227.1 GCA_013003655.1 Winogradskyella sp.
GAGCATACGCGTCAACTTAACTTAAATGTATAATATTCTTTCATATATGTTTTGTCGATCTTTTCTTATGGCATAGCAACAGTTTTTTTGTAGGAGTTCAATCAATAAAGGAGCTTCTTTCTTAAGTAGCATATCGAGATTGTTGATGGTCATTTTTGCGAATTTAGCAGGCGATAGAATTTTGCCAGACTTAAGGAGGATAGTTCTTTTGAAATGGTTGAATCTTGGGTTATAGATAAAGACCAAAAAGCACATACATAAATAGAGTAAATACTCAGGCTTAGCATAGTTCTTTCCTTGACATGAGGTGAATATATCAGCTATTTTAAAGTAGCTTTTCCAATTTTTGAATATCATTTCTATATGCCAGCGCAGAGAGTAAAGTTTGTATAATTCTGTTGGTTTGATTTGATTTTTATCCAGGTTTGTTACGAGTATATTCCAACCCAACAGATAGGATGTCACCTGAGATACACTCCGTTTTCTATTTCCATTTCTACATGCCTTTCTACGTCTTATTTGTGCTTGTTTCTGGGATAGTTTTAGACAAACTATTCTGACGGGGAATTTTTCTGATCTCCCGATTTTAACTGCTCTATCAAATACATGTATATTTCTCCTGTCAAAATCTTTTAATTCTTTCATCAAGTCTATAAGTTTCTCATTATCAGCATCTAACACCACCCACTTAGGGTGAAGTCGGCTAATGAAATAAGCCTTAAATTCAATAATGGATCTAAACACACTTATTTTGGAATACCCTAAATCCCGTAAAACCAAGTCTCCTTGTTTTAGGTAATTTAAAATCTCAGTTGAGTGAGTGGCATCATGATCACAAAAGGACTTTAAGTCTAAATTCTTAAATGAATTAGAAAGAAGATCTAAACAAAGTTGAATTCGAGCTACTGCCTTTTTAGGACCATTTTGTCTTCTATTACCAGGATAATACTGCGACAAAGAGTGTGGCAATTGGATACAAGTGCTATCCTCAATAAGTATTCTTTTAAAAAGATCACCATTGCTTTTGGACCATCGGAAATAGTCACTATCTAATTGCTCATCCAAGCCCTTTAACAAGAGAGCTTTAATAAATCGTAATTGTCTGAATTGAAGTTTCTTTGCAATCGCTTGGAAGGAGACAGGTTTACCCGTTAAAAGGGATACCTCAATAGCCCACTGTCTCAGACTATAACACTTTTTCAACATGACATTAAAGAAGGAAACTATGAATAGTTCTGCCGTAATTTTTTTGGGTTTTCGAAGTGTAAAACCAGTTTGCTTCC
Organism: Winogradskyella sp.; assembly: GCA_013003655.1. Taxonomy (GTDB): domain Bacteria; phylum Bacteroidota; class Bacteroidia; order Flavobacteriales; family Flavobacteriaceae; genus JABDIQ01. Next base: position 1,284 of record JABDIQ010000227.1, read on the forward strand.
CTAATTGATTGATGTCCAATCGTGATAAAAAATCACTAACTTTGCAAGGATGAATTTTATTCATTATTCTTAGCTGCTTAACTTAATAATAGTGTTGTAACTTAAAGTTAAGCAGCTTTTTACATATTATATAATTATATATGTGAATTCCTTA
>JABDIQ010000230.1 GCA_013003655.1 Winogradskyella sp.
TTTGAAGGAAGAAAAACCAAAGTATTTTTTAAGTGCTGAATGCAAGTCAATTTCTGAAACGTCCATTAATCCTTATAAGTATTTTATATACATTTGCATAACACTAAAGATAACAATTTCTTTAGACCTAATAAACTGAAAAATTAGTTAAAATTTGAAATCGAAACAATCGATAATCGCTCTTGCTAAATCAACCATTGAGCTAGAAAGCAAAGCTATTGCTCATTTATCTACATTGTTAACGGATGATTTTGCAGAAGCTGTAGAATTAATTTATAAATCTAAAGGCAGAGTCATCATAACTGGTATAGGTAAGAGTGCTATTATAGCAAATAAAATAGTTGCTACTTTAAATTCAACGGGGACACCTTCAGTGTTTATGCATGCTGCAGATGCCATCCATGGTGATTTAGGTTCAATATTAGAAGATGATGTCGTTATTTGTATTTCAAAAAGTGGCAATACGCCAGAAATAAAAGTGCTTGTTCCACTGATTAAGAATGCAAAGAACAAAATGATTGCTATAACCGGAAATAAAGATTCGTTTTTAGGTCAACAGGTAGATTACGTACTTAACGCTTATGTGGAGCAAGAAGCCTGTCCTAATAACCTAGCACCTACAACCAGTACAACGGCTCAATTAGTTATTGGCGATGCTTTAGCGGTTTGCCTTTTAGAATTAAGAGGATTTTCAAGTAAAGATTTTGCAAAATATCATCCAGGTGGCGCGTTAGGTAAGCGTTTATATCTGCGAGTAAGTGATTTATCTAGCCTTAATGAAAAACCAGAGGTGAGTATAACGACTAACATTAAAAATGTCATTGTTGAGATTACAGAAAAAATGCTTGGTGTAACCGCAGTAACTAAAGACAATAAGATTGTTGGTATAATAACAGATGGTGACCTTAGACGAATGTTAAATAAAAACATAGATTTTGGCAATCTTAATGCTGAAGATATAATGAGTAAAAACCCTAAAAGTATTGATGAAGATGCTATGGCCGTTGATGCTAAAGAAATTATGGAAGCCAATGGAATATCACAACTATTGGTTGTTAAAGACGGTAAATATACAGGTGTGGTACACTTACACGATCTTATTAAAGAAGGCATTATATAATGGCAGCAAAGAACGTTAACGAAATGTCTTTTTTAGACCATCTTGAAGACTTACGCTGGCATTTAATTAGGGCTGTTTTAGGTATTTTGGTTGCTGCTACTCTTGCCTTTGTTTTTAAAACTTTCATTTTCGATGTCATTTTACTAGGTCCAAAACACATGGACTTTCCAACCTATAGATGGTTATGTAAAATGTCGCAACTTATAGGTATAAATGACACAACCTTTTGCGCAGATCAACTACCTTTTATCATACAAAATCGTACTGTAGCCGGACAATTTTCTGCACACATATGGACATCTATCTATGCAGGATTTATAATCTCATTTCCATATGTGCTGTATCAATTTTGGCATTTCATAAGTCCTGGTATGCGACCTAATGAACGTAAAAGTTCTCGTGGATTTATTATTGTTTCATCATTGCTTTTCTTTCTAGGAGTACTCTTTGGATACTACGTGGTAACGCCATTATCACTAAATTTTCTAGCCAATTATAGCGTAAGTAGTGATATCTCCAATGAATTCGATCTCAGCTCTTACATTGCCATTGTGCGTTCTGCGTCTATAGCTTCTGGCTTAGTCTTTGAGTTGCCTATAATCATCTACTTTTTAACTAAAGTGGGATTGGTAACGCCAGCATTTTTAAAGAAATACAGAAAATTTGCACTTGTAATTGTATTAATTCT
>JABDIQ010000244.1 GCA_013003655.1 Winogradskyella sp.
AGCAAATTACCATTCGTCTACAGTAATTGGCATTCTAACTACAACCAACGGTTTTTAGAAATATTATATTGCACATTTGTAGTGTAATTAAAAAACCCCAAAATTATGAAATTAGCAATAATAACAGCATATCCGCCTAGTAAGGTGACTCTGAATGAGTATGCTTATCATCTGGTAAAACACTTTAGACAAAACCAAGAAGTATCAGAGTTAGTTCTTTTAACCGACAAGACAGAAGGAGAAAAAGATATTAAGTTTACGGAAGCTGGGTGTAAAATCACAGTAAAAGAATGTTGGTCATTTAATAGTTATAAAAACATATTAAGTGTTACAAAAGCCATTAATACTGTAAAACCGGATGCTGTATTATTTAACCTACAATTCATGAAGTTCGGTGATAAAAAAATAGCAGCAGCTTTAGGTTTAATGTTACCCTTGGTATGTAAACTGAAGAAGATTCCTAACATCGTTTTATTACACAATATTTTAGAAGAAGTAGATCTTGGTAGTGCAGGTTTTACATCTAATAGATTAATGCAGAAGCTATACGGTTTTATAGGATCAACTCTAACAAGACTAATTCTACAAGCAGATACAGTTGCTGTAACTATGCAAAAATATGTTGATATTTTAGAAGATAAATATGGAGCGACTAATGTAAAGTTAATACCACATGGTACGTTTGAAATTCCAGAAGAACCAGACTACAACTTACCAAAAGGGCCATTACAAATCATGACATTTGGTAAATTTGGAACTTATAAAAAAGTAGAGGGAATGATTGAAGCTGTTGAACGTGTCAGAGCATCAACTGGTTTAGATCTAGAAGTTGTTATTGCCGGCACAGATAACCCAAATGTACCAGGCTATTTAGCTAAGGTTCAAGAAGATTATAAACATGTGCCACAACTACGTTTTACAGGCTATGTTGAGGAGGATGACGTACCAGTATTATTTAAAGAAAGTGCGGTGGTTGTTTTTCCTTATACGTCTACAACAGGAAGCTCAGGTGTGTTACACCAAGCTGGTAGCTATGGTAAAGCTGTGGTAATGCCAGATCTAGGCGACTTAGCTTTATTAGTAAAAGATGAAGGTTATTTAGGCGAGTTTTTTGATCCTACAAGTGTTGGTTGTTTAGCAAATGCTATTGAAGCTTTGGTTATTAATGAAGCCTATAGATTACGTTTAGCTAAGCAAAATTACAAAGCAGCAACGGCTCATCCAATGAGTGATATTGCCCAGATGTATGTTAATTCATTCAATGCTATAATTGACTCAAAAAAGAATGAAGATTCAATAGTAGTACAACAGGTTAATCTTTAGATATATACTTGAAGGAATTTTTTTTAGTTCCATTTGCTGAAATAAAACCATAATACTTTTGAGTACTTTGACGCCAAGGAAGTC
>JABDIQ010000265.1 GCA_013003655.1 Winogradskyella sp.
TTTACTTCTGCGGCACTAGCCCAAGCTGATAAGATTTCAGTTGTTAGTAATGATGATGGGATGAAATTAGTAGTGAACGGAAAGGATTTTATGATTAATGGGATGAACTGGGATTACTTTCCTATCGGAACCAATTATTCATATAGCTTATGGAATCAATCAGATGACGTTATTAAAGCGGCATTAGATGCAGAAATGGGTTTGTTAAAAAACATGGGTGTTAATGCTGTAAGAATGTATAGTGGTGTTCAGCCTAAATGGGTGAAATATATATTCGAAAAACACGGCATCTACACAATGCTAAATCATTCATTTGGTCGTTACGGATTAACTATTAATGGTGCATGGGTGCCTATTACAGATTATAGAGATCCAGCGACTCAAGAGCTTCTTATTAATGAGGTAACAAAATTAGCTCAAGATTTTAAAAATACACCTGGATTGTTATTATTCTTATTGGGCAACGAAAACAACTATGGTTTGTTTTGGGCGGGCGCTGAAACGGAAGATTTCCCAGAGGGTAAAGAGCAAATTAACGCCGTTGGTGAATTACGCGGAAGACCCATGTATAAATTAATGAACGACGCCGCCATCAAAATGAAAGAAATAAGTACAGATAGACCAGTGGCTATTTGTAATGGTGACGTTTTATTTCTTGATATAGTTGCAGAAGAATGTAAAGATGTAGATATATATGGAACTAACATGTATAGAGGTGTATCATTTACAGACGCTTTTCAAACGATTAAAGAGAAATTTAATAAACCAGTGATGCTTACTGAGTTTGGTGCTGATGCGTTTAACGCAATAGAAAATAAAGAAGACCAAAAGTCTCAGGCGTTTTATATGGTAAGTAACTGGAAAGATATTTACTCGAATGCTGCAGGTTTAGGAAAAGCGCAAAATTCAATAGGAGGTTTTACCTTTCAATTTAGTGATGGTTGGTGGAAATACGGTCAAACAAAAAACCTAGATGTTCATGATAATAATGCATCATGGGCAAATGGTGGCTATTACATAGATATGGCGCCAGGTGAAAATAACATGAACGAAGAGTGGTTTGGTATTTGTGCTAAAGGGCCAACTAACGAAAGAGGGCTTTACGACCTTTACCCAAGAGCTGCTTATTATGCTTTAAAAGAAGCGCACCAATTAAACCCGTATAGTGAAGGAGCAACATTAGAATCGGTAGAAAGCCATTTTGATAATCTACAAATAATGGATGCTGTATTAAAAGCCAGAGGAGATAAAGCCGCATTAATAGGCGAAGGTTCTGGAAAAATAAAACTAAGTAATTTAAGAGCAGAATTTACAACATATAATACTGGTGGAAGTTTAATTACCACACCAGAAAACGAGGACCCAGATAGTCAATCTTATCCAAACAAACTAGGTTTTGATCACATGCAATCATATTTTATTGGGGTTGAAGGCAATCCTTCTCCTAATATGATGGCGAATGTAAATTTCAATATTATTGGAAACGTTGCCGACAATCCAATAGACGAAATATTTTATGAAAACAGAGCGCGTCCTTATTCAGTAAATACTGATAATGGCAATGTAAATGTTACAGACCCAAATAGGGTTCAAATATATAATGCATCTTACGAGTGGAAAGCAAAAGATTTTGATATAAGAGGGTTTTATAGAACAGGCCATTACCATTGGGGCTATGAAGGCGATTTTTTCGGCTTATATCCTGAATCAAATTATGGTCCTAATTTAGATATATATAATGGCGAAATATCTGGATTTGAAATTGATGGAAAGAGATCTTTAAATGGTTTAAAGGCAGCTTTCGGTCCACAATTATGGTGGGGAGCAAACCCAGCGGTTTTACTTAAATACAGCACGAAACTCGGACACTATGATGTTACGGGTGTTTATCATGAAGATATCGATAATATAGGAGAGGCTGTTTCCTCTATTGCTATTCCAATGCCAAAAACAAGAAGATTGACAGTTCATGTTGAAAGAAAGTTTGGAAATGTTGATTTCGAAATTGGTGGTATTTGGGGCGGTCAACCATTAAATGGGAGATCTTTTCAGGTAGCAGTTGGGGAGCCTGGCAATTACACGATACTTGAAGATAAAATACAAAATAAAGATAATTGGGGAGGAAAAGTAAAATTTAAATATTCAAAAGGAAGAGTTAATTGGTACGCACAAGCTGCAGCAATGGGATTAGTTGCTAATGGTGGTGCAGATAATACAAAAACGTTTACTGGATGGAAATTAAAAGATAGTGGAAGCGGAAACCAAACAAATATTCTTACTGGTTTTACATACTTAATTGGAGATTTTCAAATAGCTCCTAACTTTTTATGGCAAAAACCAATTGTAGCGGCTATGCCAAATGATGTACAAGCACCAGGAAGGCTTAGAAACATTTTTGATGATCCGTTTGCAGT
>JABDIQ010000276.1 GCA_013003655.1 Winogradskyella sp.
AATGAGTATAATTACCTTCATTGACTGAGTAGATCTGTCCATCCTCTGGAAACTTCATATCGGGATGCGATAAGTAGTAAGACCCAATGGCTGGGTTAAGAGTAAATCCATTAACACCATGCCCAGTTGTATAAACTAACATAGTTGAGGTACCATAAATAATATAGCCTGCTGCAACCTGCTTATTTCCTTTTTGTAAAAAATCTTCTATCGTTACTGGTGTGCCAACTGGCGTTACCCGACGATAGACCGAAAAAATAGTACCTACAGAAACATTTACATCTATGTTAGAAGAGCCATCTAAAGGATCAATTAAAACGACATACTTGTTTTGATGATTTTCATCTTGGCTGTTAATACTAATAAAGTCGTCTTCTTCCTCACTAGCAATACCACACACAATATTTCTATTGGTCATGGTTTGTATAAATTTATTATTGGCGTAGACATCCAATTTTTGTTGATCTTCACCTTGAATATTTGTGTCTCCAGCAGCACCCAAAATATCAACCAAACCGGCTTTATTAACTTCGTGATTTACAACTTTTGCTGCTAGGCGAATAGAATTAATAAGACGAGATAACTCGCCCGATGAATATTTAAAAGATGACTGATTTTCAATAATGAATTCACCTAAGGTCTGATTTCTTTGAGACATGAAAGCTATTGTTGATTCGTTAGTGGCAAATATCGTTATTTTTAGCAAACTACATCGATTTCGTAAAACATTTATATTATTAAATACGTTTCAATTCAATTATATTTGAACCGCTTTAACCAACACACATGTTAAGCGTAAGACCAGCACAAGAAAACGATATGCCAATAGTTCATCAACTTATTGCTGACCTCGCTGCATTTGAGCGTGAGCCGCAAGAAGTAGAACTTTCGCTATCGCAACTAGTTAAAGACGGATTTTCAGATAAGCCAAAATACAAGTGTTTTGTGGCTGAATTAGATGGAAGTATTGTTGGTATGGCCCTTGTATACCCAAGATATTCTACTTGGAAAGGCACAGTTATCCATTTAGAAGATCTTATAGTAAATGAGGCACAAAGAGGAGACGGTATTGGGACCAAACTATTAGATAAAGTTGTTGAATATGGGCATCAATTAGGTGTTAAACGTATTAGTTGGGAAGTGTTAGATTGGAACGAGCCAGCCATCAAGTTTTACGAACAAAAAGGAGCTAAGGTTATGAGAGACTGGGATGTGGTTCAACTAAATCAAAAAGGAATTGAGGAGTATTTAAAATTGCGTAAATGAGAGTATTTAAATTTGGTGGAGCGTCAGTTAAGGATGCAGAGGGCGTAAAAAATTTACTAGAAGTATTAAAGATAAAAGGGCATAAGCAAACCTTAGTCGTGGTCTCGGCAATGGGAAAAACTACCAATGCTTTAGAATTAGTTATTAAAAACTATTTTGAAAACAAAGCAGAACTTCAAAGCACCTTACAGGAGGTTAAAAAATACCATAACGAGATATTACTTAATTTGTTTACTAACGAGAGGCATGATGTATTTCAACAGCTAAGATCATTATTTGAAGAATTGAGCGGCTTTTTACAACGTAATAAATCCCCTGATTACAATTTTGTTTACGACCAAGTCATTGCATTTGGAGAACTTATTTCTACTACAATCATTAGCGCATTTCTCAATGAAAATGGATTAAAAAATACGTGGATTGATGCCAGAGAGTTTATTAAAACAGATAGCTATTATAGGCGCGCCAATATTGATTGGGATAAAACACAAAAAAATATCATAGAAGGCCTAGACACTAAAGTATTAAATATTACTCAAGGCTTTATTGGTAGCGATACCAACAATTTTACAACTACTTTGGGAAGAGAAGGAAGTGACTACACAGCTGCAATTTTTGCTTATTGTATAAATGCCAAAAGTGTTACCATTTGGAAAGACGTTCCAGGTGTACTTAACGCAGACCCCAGATATTTTGAGAATGCACAACTTTTAAATCAGATATCTTATCGAGAAGCGATTGAGTTAGCATTTTATGGCGCTTCTGTAATACATCCTAAAACATTACAACCCTTACAACGCAAAGAAATTCCATTGTATGTAAAATCATTTCTAAATCCAGAAGCCAATGGCACTAGCGTCAGCAAGGGTAAGGCTTTAGACCCAGAAATTCCATGCTTTATAGTTAAAAAGAATCAAATTTTAATTTCACTATCATCCTTAGACTTTTCATATATCGTTGAAGAAAATATTAGTGAGATTTTTAGTCTACTTCATTTGTACAAGATGAAAGTAGATGTTATACAAAATTCCGC
>JABDIQ010000286.1 GCA_013003655.1 Winogradskyella sp.
TCAATGGTAGTATAAATCTTAAGCCCATCTGTATTGATATTGTATTTTGATCCGTCTGGTTTTCTGTTAGACTCTTGATTGGCCCAATCTTTCATGAAGCTTCTTAAATACTCTCTAAAATAAGTTGCAATCCCTTCTCTGTGAGATTCTGGCGAATAATTTAGACCAAGGTCCGTTTTCACTAGTGAATCTTTAGCTGTTTCATCCAAAAATCCATACTTATACATTTGATTAAGCACAACATTCCTTCTGTTTAATGTGCCTTCTTCGTTTCTTCGTGGATTATAAAGCGACGAGTTTTTAAACATCCCAACCAGCATTGCCGATTCTCTAAGATCTAGTTTTTGTGGCTCCTTACCAAAGTAAATTCTTGAGGCAGATCTTATACCGTCTGCATTGTTATTAAAATCATAGATATTGAAGTACATTTCTATAATTTCTTCTTTGGTGTATTGACGCTCAAGTCTTATTGCAATGATCCATTCTTTCACTTTTTGAAACGCACGTTCAAACTTGCTACGTGAAACTTGCTTTGTAAACAATTGCTTGGCTAGCTGTTGCGATATGGTGCTAGCTCCTCCTCCGCTTCCTAAGGTTGCTAACGCTCTTAATGTTCCTCTCGCATCAATGCCTGAATGATCGTAATATCTGGCATCCTCTGTAGCTATTAGCGCATCTACTAAATGCTTTGGTAGATCTTCATAAGATACTGGTGTACGATTATCGTTAAAATAGAATTTACCCAAAGTGTTTCCATCAGCTGATAAGATCTCTGACGCTGTTTTTGTTTCAGGATTTTCGAGAATCGTATGGTCTGGCATTTCACCCAAAACTCCCCAAGAGGCTAATAAGAATATTAAAATAACACTGAAAATGGCTCCTAAAAAGGCCATCCAGAACCACCTTACATACTTTGAGAAGTCTAATGCTTCTGTTTTACTTTTTGAACTCAACTTATTCTATATTTTTGTTTGACTCCGCGTATTCAATTCTAACCCCAATATCCGTTACACCATCTAAATTGGTAACGCCTTCTACATCACCTAATTGCCGCATTGCGTGTTGAATTTCAATACTGTATGAGCCTATTTCACTAAACACAAATGGATTATCAAATCCCTTATACCACAATTTATTCTCTTTAATATCAGAAAAACCAGAACCTAGTAATTCTCCATTTGGTGCAGCCATTTTATACTCTAAAGTGTCTTTAATCACTTTACCGTTTGGGTAATTCATGTCTACAATTAAATACAGATTATTAAATTTATAGTCATTGGTGTTTCTTAAGTTAACAAATAGATTATAGGGCTTTAACGTATCTGGCGCATTTATATTAAATGATATAATTGAATCTTTATGCCACATATTAGGTACACTTTTGTAATGGTCGTAAACCGCCTCAGAGTCACATCCCAAAACACCAATTAAAATCAAAACCCAAATAAAACTTTTACTAGTCCTTTTTAGCATTGTTTCTAGGTTTTCGATTTCGATTTCTATTTCGGCTGTTGTTGTTTTTACGTTTTTTATGTCGTTTTGGACTATCAAAACGTGTTAAACTGTCTTGACCAACAACGTTTTCAAACTCGTTTTTAGTATCTTGAATATGGTCAGCGGCATATTCTTCTAAGCTTGCCACTTTTTCTTTTTTCTTGTTTTTTTCAATTATTTCATTGGCTTGGTCTGTAGTAATTATGTGCCAATTCATCCATTCGCCTTCGTATGCATACCACATCAACCCTTTAAAAATATCGGTCTTTTGGCAAACGGCTGTGCCTTTTTCTGTATATAGTTTGGTGTCGTTTTTAGGAAATGCTTTGAGCGCATCTAAATAAGAATCTAGCTCATAGTTAAGGCAGCATTTTAATTTACCACACTGACCTGCTAGTTTAAGAGGATTGAGTGATAGCTGCTGATACCGTGCGGCAGATGTACTTACTGATCTAAAATCGGTAAGCCATGTTGAGCAGCAAAGTTCTCGTCCACATGACCCTATTCCTCCAAGCCTAGCAGCTTCTTGTCTAAAGCCTACTTGCCGCATTTCAATACGGGTTCTAAATTCTCTGGCAAATACCTTGATAAGCTCTCTAAAATCTACGCGCTCTTCAGCGGTGTAATAAAACGTAGCTTTACTACCATCGCCTTGGTATTCAATATCAGAAATTTTCATTTTTAGATTCAGATCTATAGCAAACTGCCTTGCTTTAACCTTCATCGCCTCTTCTTTGTCTCTAGAGGCTGACCATATATCAATGTCCTTTTGAGAAGCTTTTCTGTATATTTTTAAAACGTCTTCACTATCAACATCTATTTTCTTTCGCTTCATTTGAACACGTACAAGCTCTCCTGTTAAGGTAACCATGCCAATATCATGACCAGATTTTGCCTGTGTAGCTACAATGTCGCCAATACTCAGGCTTAATTTTTCGGGATTTTTATAATACTGTTTTCGGCCATTTTTATAACGGACCTCAACACAGTTAAAAGGTTCTTGTCCGTTGGGTAATGACATGTTTGATAACCAATCGAAAACTGTAAACTTGTTACAACTGTCAGTTCCACACGTTCCATTATTTCTACATCCTTTGGGTTGACCGTCCTCACCAGTAGCACAACTCTTACAAGCCATATATTTTTGGGTATTTATCTAGACTAAAATGGATGTTAAGCCATCTTAGGAAAGGATTCATATTAATTAACGAGTAAAGATAAGATTATTAATTAAGTCCGAAAAGATAAAATGGTGTCACAATGAGATACGCCTTTGTTATTTTTTTAAAACTTCAAAGATGTTCCTTAGGTCTTTCTTATAGGGTAAATGATCTGCTCTGCCTTTTTTAAAAATATCATTACTATTACCTTGACCTTTTCGTAATGCCTTTTGCTCTTCATAAGGAAGTCTGTTGATTTCCATACAGCTAGAAGAACAGCAGTTTTCCATCTGCTCCTTGCATTCATCACATTGAATAAACAGCAAGTGGCACGCTTCATTTGCGCAGTTGGTATGAAGATCTGCAGGCTTACCACATTGATGGCATTTAGCAATTACGTCATCTGATATACGTTCTGATCTACGCTCGTCAAACACAAAATTTTTACCAATAAATTTGTTATCCAATCCTTTGGTTTTCACCTGGCGTACATAATTAATAATACCTCCTTCTAATTGAAAAACCTGTTTAAACCCTTTGTGTTTGTAATATGCACTAGCTTTTTCGCATCGAATTCCGCCAGTACAGTACATCACTAATTTTTTGTCTTCTTTATGATCTTTAAGGTCTTCCTCAATTAGATCTAGAGACTCTCTAAAAGTGTCGACATCGGGCGTAATGGCATTTTTAAAATGCCCAATTTCACTTTCGTAATGATTGCGCATATCGACTAAAATCGTATTAGGATCTTCAATAAGTGTATTAAATTCTTCAGCATCAACATGCACACCCTTGTTAGTAACATCGAATGTGTCATCGTTAAGACCGTCTGCTACAATCTTATCTCTAACTTTTACTTTCAGTTTTAAAAACGCAAAATTATCATGCTCAATAGCAATATTCAATCTTACATTTTCTAAAAAAGAAATGGAATCTAAATGGTCTTTAAATTTCTGAAAATTATCAGCTGGAATAGATAATTGCGCATTTATTCCCTCATGTGCAATATAAATTCTACCCAAAACATCTAAGTCATTCCAGGCAAGAAACAAGTGGTTTCTAAAAAGTTCAGTGTTTTTAATTTTGGCGTACTTGTAGAAAGAGATCGTTAAACGATCTTTACCCGCTTTCTCGATAAGCGCAGCTCTCTCTTTAGCACTTAAGTTATTGTACAGTTGCATGCTATACTAATATTTAAGGTTAAAGTTTGTTTTGGCAAAAGTACATTTTTTTATTAGTTAGACTAAATTAAAAAAGCACCTGACTTATTAAGAGGTGCTTTTTTGAGGACTAACTCGTTATTAATATTTTAATTTAATTCTATCAAAATATAAAACGAGTCAACCACCATCTGCTTTGCAATTACTGTTTATAGAAACAACAATTGTAAAGCCAGATACTAAACTTAAAATTTGTCTTTTAAAGAATTGCATTAAGTAATACGATTAAAATTTCTTTTAAATAGCAATTTTCTCCTTTTTCATTTAATAGATGCAAAAACTAAAAAATGGTTGCGTATCATAATTGTAATACTTTAAAAGAAGTGGTATTTTAGCGTATTGAATTAATTAGATAAGAGACTACAAATGAGTAATGAAAAAGAAGCAAAATTAAAAGCGCTAAAATTAACTTTAGATAAGTTAGATAAGGCTTACGGCAAAGGTACTGTAATGAAAATGAGTGATCAGGCCGTTGAAGATGTTGATGTTATTCCATCGGGTTCATTGGGCTTAGATATAGCCTTGGGCGTTGGCGGTTACCCTAGAGGCAGGGTGATAGAAGTTTATGGTCCAGAATCCTCTGGTAAAACAACCTTAACCTTGCATGCTATAGCTGAGGCTCAAAAAGCTGGCGGTATTGCTGCATTTATAGATGCAGAACATGCTTTTGATAGATTTTATGCTGAAAAATTAGGTGTTGACCTTGAAAACCTAATTATTTCGCAACCAGATAATGGGGAACAAGCACTTGAAATTGCTGATAATCTTGTTCGTTCCGGAGCCATTGATATTATTGTTATTGACTCTGTAGCCGCACTAACACCTAAAAGTGAAATTGAGGGCGAGATGGGAGATTCTAAAATGGGTTTACATGCTAGGCTTATGTCTCAAGCATTGAGAAAGTTAACGGGGTCTATAAGCAAAACACATTGTACCATGATTTTCATTAACCAATTAAGAGAAAAGATTGGAGTGATGTTTGGTAATCCTGAAACAACCACTGGAGGTAATGCTCTTAAATTCTACGCTTCAATTAGATTAGATATAAGGCGATCTACACAGATAAAAAATACAGATTCTAGTGTAACTGGAAATAAAACCAGAGTTAAAGTGGTTAAGAACAAAGTAGCTCCACCTTTTAAAACTGCTGAGTTTGATATAATGTATGGCGAAGGCATCTCTAAAGTTGGTGAGATTTTAGATCTAGCTGTAGATCATGAAATTATTAAAAAAAGTGGGTCGTGGTTTAGTTATGAAGACACTAAGCTCGGCCAAGGTCGAGATGCTGTAAAAACATTGATTAAAGACAACCCAGACCTTATGGATGAGCTAGAAGCTAAGGTAAAAGACATTATAAACGGAAAAAATTAAACTTTTAAAATCCTGAGAAATCAGGATTTTTTTATTTGTAACGCAACCTTTTAACAAAATTTACATCTACAAACTAACAAAGTGATTAATTATAACTTATGAAAAAACATCTTGCCCTTTTATTAGTTACGGTTTTAGTACTAACATCTTGCAAAATTGATGATTATAATCCGCCAAATTTTTATTTGGATATTGTACCCATTGAGAGCGTTGTTGTGCCTGATGAATTTACGTTAGGTGAAGAATACGAAATATTTGTTACCTACAACCGCCCATCAGATTGCTATGAGTTTAACGATTTCATTTTTCAAACAAACTTTAACGAAAGGACTGTTGCTGTTGTTAATACGGTTTATACAGATGAAGTGTGTACACCTGTTAGTGAACAAGTAGAAGTGAGTTTTGAAATTTTTGTCTCAATCTCAGAAACGTATGTTTTCAAATTCTACCAAGGTCAAGATAATAACGGTAACGATCTATACTACATAGTGGAAGTGCCAGTAGTTGAATAATTAATACACAAAGAAATGTGAGTTTAGACGGACTCATTAAAAATTGTATAAAACAAAATGCTGAAGCGCAAAGCCAATTATACAAGCTATATTCAGTTAAGCTGTTTTCGCTTTGTCTTAAGTATTCAAACAATTATGCAGAAGCAGAAGATGTTTTGCATGATGCCTTTATTACGATTTTCAACAAAATAGATCAGTATAAAGGCAAAGGTTCTTTTGAAGGTTGGTTAAAGCGTATAACCATTAACACGGCTCTACAACGATACAGAAAAACAAGTGTATTAGAGCTGGTTAATGAAGAAAGAATTGCTGAAGTCAGTGTAGATATTGATGATCTTGAAATAAATGTTGACTATTTATTAAGTATTATTCAAGAATTACCAGACCGATACAGATTAGTTTTTAATCTATACGTTTTAGATGGCTACTCCCACAAAGAAGTAGCGGAGTTGATGCAGATAAGTGTTGGCACATCCAAATCTAATTTGGCGAGAGCAAGAGCCATTTTAAAAGAAAAAATTGAAGATTATAGAGCGAATAATAAGTCGCAACTTTTATAATAATGAGTGAGAAAAAGAATTTAGATAGACTATTTCAGGAACGACTCAAGGACTTTGAGACTGAACCCAATCCTGCAGTTTGGGACAGGATAAGTACTAGTTTAGGTCAAAAGAAAAAGAGAAGGATTGTTCCAATATGGTGGCGTATTGGCGGAATTGCTGCTACTGTTGCCTTACTGCTGACTGTTGGGTCGTTTATCTTTAGTGACAAGTTAGATGCTGTTTTACCTGTTGTTAATACACATTCAGAAATCAAAGCTGAAGATGATACTAATTCGTCTTCTAATACTTCGCCATCCTCAAAATCATTTTCAACGAAAGAATTAACAGATTCAGAAGTTGTTATACAGTCTAATGAGCAAGGTAAAACCAAGTCTTCCACAACGACAAACAATTCTAAGAACACAACATCTAATAAACACACAAATAGTGAGAACAAGAGCGCTTTGGTAAATGGTAAGTCAAATACCGTTACTCAAAACACATCTGGAGATGACACCAATTCTTTAAATAATTCGA
>JABDIQ010000288.1 GCA_013003655.1 Winogradskyella sp.
CTGATCATTTAAATTTAAAAGCCTTGAGTAAACCGGTAACAAAATATTATAAGTGTGTTCCTAAAATCAAAATGTGATACATTTTTTCTATTTTTGCCAAATTAAAACGACGCAAACAATAATCTCCATTGGAATTTACAGCACAGCAAATAGCAGGAATATTAGAAGGTAATATCGTTGGAGACTCTGATGTTTCAGTATCTAAATTATCTAAGATAGAAGAAGGCGAAAAAGGGTCATTGACATTTCTAGCTAATCCAAAATATAAATCTTATATCTATTCAACAAAGGCTTCAATAACTATTGTAAATGAAGACTTTGAGCCGGAACATCCTATAACAACTACATTAATTAAAGTAAATGATGCATACAAGTCATTCACTAAATTATTACAATATTACAATCAAATAAAATTGAATAAATTAGGTATTGAGCAGCCAAGTTCAGTTTCTAAAACGGCTCAATTAGGAGATAATATTTATGTAGGCGCGTTTGCATACATTGGTGATAATGTATCTTTAGGTGATAACGTAAAAATATTCCCTAATGTGTACATTGGTGACAATGTCAGTATAAAGGAAAACACCATAGTATTTTCAGGTGCTAAGATCTATTCAGACTGTGTTATTGGAAAAGATTGTGTCATAAATTCTGGGGCAATCATTGGTGCTGATGGCTTTGGTTTTACACCTGATGAAAACGGCGTTTTTTCAAAAGTGCCACAAATAGGAAATGTAATATTAGAAGATAATGTAGATATTGGAGCTGGCACCACAATAGATAGAGCAACTTTAGGATCTACTATTATTAGAAAAGGAGTTAAATTAGATAACCAAATACAAATTGCCCATAATGTAGAAATAGGTAAAAATACTGTTATTGCAGCTCAGACCGGAATCGCTGGTTCTACAAAAATTGGCGAAAACTGTCAGATAGGAGGGCAGGTTGGGATTGTAGGCCACATTACTATTGGTAATAATGTAAAAATTCAGGCCCAATCTGGAATAGGTAGACATGTAAAGGATGATGAAGTGTTACAAGGTTCACCTGCTTTAGCATATGGTGATTATAATAAATCTTATGTACACTTTAAAAATCTTCCTCAGATAGTAAAAAATATAAACAACATTGAAAAGAAAGTAGATGGCAATAGTTAAAACAGACGTCAAACAAAAGACTATTGAAAAAGAAGTACAGCTTAAGGGTGTTGGTTTACATACAGGTAAAAATGTAACATTGACCTTTAAACCTGGAGCTGAGAATACAGGTTATGTCTTTAAAAGAGTAGACCTAGAAGGAGAACCAAATATTGAGGCAGATGCTAACTATGTAACCAATACAAAACGTGGTACATGTTTAGAAAAGAATGGGGTTACCATTCAAACATGCGAACATGTACTGTCAGCCTTAGTAGGTCTAGATTTAGATAACGCTATTATAGAATTAAATGCATCAGAACCACCAATTATGGATGGTTCAGCTAAGTTTTTTGTTGAGGCACTTGAAAAAGCTGGTGTGGTTGAGCAAGATGCCAACAGAGAAGAGTATATAGTAAATGATGTTATTTCATATACCGACGAGGAGTCAGGAAGTGAGATCTTGGTTATGCCTTCTAATGCATACCAAGTAACTACAATGGTGGATTTTGGAACTAAAGTTTTAGGAACTCAAAATGCCAATTTAAATTCTATTTCAGACTTTAAAACGGAAATAGCAGGTGCTCGTACATTTAGTTTTTTACACGAATTAGAAACGTTGTTAGAGCATGGTTTAATTAAAGGTGGAGATTTAAATAATGCTATCGTGTATGTTGATAAGGAGTTGTCGGCTGATACCATGGAGAAACTTAAGGTGGCATTTAATAAAGATAGTATATCCGTAAAACCTAATGGTATATTAGATAATTTAACATTGCATTATCCTAATGAAGCAGCAAGACACAAATTATTAGATGTCATTGGCGATTTAGCATTAGTAGGAACACGTATTAAAGGAAAGGTCATAGCGAATAAACCTGGTCATTTTGTAAATACTCAGTTTGCAAAAAAATTGTCTAAGATCATTAAAAACGAGCGTAGAAATAACGTACCGAGCATTGATGTTAATGCAGAACCGTTAATGGATGTCAACCAGATCATGAATATGCTACCTCACCGACAGCCATTTTTGTTGTTAGATAAGGTTTTTGAATTATCAGATAACCATGTCATTGGTCTGAAGAATGTCACAATGAATGAACCATTCTTTCAAGGTCATTTTCCTGGTGCACCTGTAATGCCTGGCGTTTTAATTGTTGAAGCTATGGCTCAGACAGGTGGGATTTTAGTATTGAGTACAGTGCCAGACCCTGAGAATTATTTAACCTTCTTTATGAAGATTGATAATGTAAAGTTTAAACAAAAAGTAGTTCCAGGAGATACGCTTATCTTTAAATGTACACTCATTACTCCAATTAGAAGAGGTATTTGTCATATGCAAGGGTACGCCTATGCCAATGGCAAATTATGCGCTGAAGCAGAACTGATGGCTCAAATCTCAAAAGTAAAATAAGACACTATGAATCAACCATTAGCATATGTTCATCCAGGAGCCAAGATCGCTAAAAATGTGGTTATTGAACCATTCACTACCATCCATAATAATGTTATTATAGGAGAAGGCACATGGATTGGCAGTAATGTTACAATTATGGAAGGTGCACGTATTGGTAAAAATTGCAATATCTTTCCGGGTTCTGTAATATCAGCAGTACCACAGGATTTAAAATATAATGACGAGGATACTACTGTAGAGATCGGCAACAATGTTACGATAAGAGAATGTGTTACCATAAACAGAGGAACTACTGATAAAATGAAAACAGTAGTAGGTAACAATTGCCTAATTATGGCATATTGCCATATCGCTCACGATTGTGTAGTGGGTAATAACTGTATCTTCTCTAATAATAGCACTCTAGCTGGTCATATTACAGTAGGTGATTATGTTGTTCTTGCAGGAATGGTTGCAGTTCATCAATTTTGCTCAGTTGGCAATCATGCGTTTGTCACAGGAGGTTCTTTGGTTAGAAAAGATGTGCCGCCGTTTGTAAAAGCGGCTAGAGAACCACTGTCTTATGTCGGGATCAATTCGGTTGGTTTAAGACGAAGAGGATTTACAACTGAAAAAATTAGGGAGATTCAAGATATTTATAGAATCTTATATCAAAAAAATTACAATAATACTCAGGCTTCAGAAATCATTGAAGCCGAAATGGAAGCCACGCCAGAACGTGACGAAATTCTTCAATTTATAAAGAATTCACATAGAGGTATTATGAAAGGATATTTCAAATCAAATTAAAAGCAAAAACTTCAATGGCAAGTACTTCAGACATTAGAAAGGGATTATGTATTAGATACAATAATGACATTTATAAAATCATAGAATTTTTACACGTAAAGCCTGGTAAAGGCCCAGCGTTTGTCCGCACAAAACTAAAAAGCGTGACTACTGGAAAAGTTGTAGATAACACCTTTTCTGCAGGACACAAAATAGAAGATGTAAGAGTAGAAACACATAAGTTTCAATATCTCTATACTGATGGCGAGTTCTATCATTTCATGAATACCGAAGATTACACTCAAATACGTCTGCTTGAAGCTGCCCTAGATAGCCCAAATCTTCTCAAAGAAGGTGAAGTCGTAACCATTTTAATAAATACCGAAGATAATCTTCCGTTGTCGGTAGAAATGCCAGCAACTGTAGTTTTAGAAGTTACTGCAACAGAGCCAGGTGTTAAAGGAAATACTGCCACTAATGCCACAAAACCCGCTACTGTAGAGACAGGCGCTGAAGTTAACGTGCCATTATTCATTAATGAAGGCGATAAGATCAAGGTTGAAACTGAGAAAGGAACTTACAAGGAACGCATAAAAGAATAACACGTTGAAATTTCCTGTACCACAAACACTTTCCAAAATTGCTGCACTCATTGACTGTAAGTTTATAGGTGAGCCAGATTTTGCCGTTTTAGGAATGAATGAAATTCATGTTGTAGAACCAGGTGATATAGTTTTTGTTGACCATCCTAAATATTATTCAAAGGCACTAGAATCTGCAGCAACAATTGTTCTTATTAACAAAGAAGTAGATTGTCCTGAAGGGAAAGCCTTGTTGATTTCAGATGATCCTTTTAGAGATTTTAATAAACTCACCAGTCATTTTAAAGCTTTTGTTCCTTCAGAAAGTGCAATATCGGATACTGCAGTTATAGGGGAAGGAACCATTATACAACCAAACTGTTTTATAGGTCATAACGTGCGTATTGGCAAAAACTGTATTATTCACAGTAATGTTAGTATATATGACGATACTATAATTGGGGATAATGTTACTATTCATGCTGGTACCGTTTTGGGGGCAAGTGCGTTTTACTATAAAAACAGACCGGAAAAATATGATCAACTAATTTCAGGAGGTCGAGTTATCATCAAAAACAACGTGGATATTGGTGCCCTTTGTACCATAGATAGAGGCGTTACAGGCGATACTACAATTGGCGAAGGCAGTAAATTAGATAATCAAATTCAGATTGGTCATGACACACTAATTGGAAAGAAATGCCTTATAGCGTCTCAAACAGGCATCGCAGGCTGTGTCATTGTTGAGGATGAAGTAACGATATGGGGACAAGTTGGTGTAAAAAGTGGTATAACGCTTGGTAAAGGCTGCCAAATAATGGCTCAATCCGGATTGTCTAGTTCTACGTTACCCGATAAAACTTATTTTGGATATCCTGCAACTGAAGCAAGGGAAAAATTTAAGGAGTTAGCCTATATTAGAAAAATACCGGAAATTATAAAACAAGTCAATTCAGACAAAACGTAATATTAAATATTAAAGCATGCATTCTTTTCAGTATTTCAGTAAAAGAAATTACTTTTGCAACGATATAAAAGAATGATAAAAATTTAACCAAAATCATACTATGAGCGTTCTAGTTAATAAGAATTCAAATATAATTGTACAAGGATTTACAGGTAGCGAAGGTACATTCCATGCAGAGCAAATGATTGAATATGGCACTAACGTTGTTGGTGGTGTTACACCTGGTAAAGGTGGGCAATCGCATCTTGATAAGCCTGTATTCAATACGGTTCAAGAAGCCGTTGAACAAGTTAGTGCAGATACTTCTATAATTTTTGTACCGCCAGCATTTGCGGCAGATGCCATTATGGAGGCTGCAGACGCAGGTATCAAGGTTATAATTACAATTACCGAAGGTATACCTGTAGCAGATATGATAAAAGCTTCAAATTATATCAAACATAGAGATTGCAGATTAATTGGACCTAATTGTCCAGGTGTAATTACTCCTGGAGAAGCCAAAGTAGGTATAATGCCAGGTTTTGTGTTTAAAAAAGGAAAAGTTGGGATAGTTTCTAAATCAGGTACATTAACTTATGAGGCTGCTGACCAGGTTGTAAAACAAGGACTAGGTATCACTACTGCAATAGGAATAGGTGGAGATCCAATTATAGGAACCACGACAAAAGAAGCGGTAGAGTTGTTAATTAATGATGCTGAGACCGAAGCAGTAGTAATGATTGGAGAAATTGGAGGTCAATTAGAAGCAGATGCTGCTAATTGGTATAAGGAGAGTGGAAGTAAAAAGCCAATCATTGGCTTTATTGCCGGTGAAACGGCACCAGCTGGTAGAACTATGGGTCATGCAGGAGCCATAGTTGGAGGCAGTGATGATACCGCTCAAGCCAAAAAGAAAATCATGAGAGCCTGTGGTATTCATGTTGTAGATTCACCCGCAGAAATTGGTAAGAAAGTAGCCGAAGTACTTGGCTAAAACCTAACTATAAACTGTTAAAAACCTTACAAAATCTTGTGAGGTTTTTTTATGTCATCGTAATTTGTAATAGCTATCTTTGAGTGACTATCTAATCCATTAAAATTTATAAATCATGAAATTATTAGAAGGAAAAACTGCAATAATTACGGGAGCCAGTAGAGGTATTGGAAAAGGAATAGCCCAGGTTTTTGCTAAACACGGTGCTAATGTTGCTTTTACTTATAGTTCGTCTGAGCAAGCCGCAAAAGAATTGGAAGATGAGTTAAGCGAGTCGGGTGTAAAAGTTAAATCCTATAAGAGTGACGCGGCTAATTTCAACGATGCACAACAACTAGCTGAAGATGTTTTAAATGAATTTGGCGCCATTGATATATTAGTTAATAATGCTGGGATTACTAAAGATAACCTCTTAATGAGAATGGGCGAAGAAGATTTTGATAAGGTTATTGAAGTAAATCTTAAATCTGTTTTTAATATGACAAAGGCCGTACAACGTACTATGCTAAAGCAAAGAAAAGGCTCTATTATTAATATGAGTTCTGTTGTAGGTGTAAAAGGAAATGCAGGCCAAACAAACTATGCAGCGTCAAAAGCTGGTATCATAGGTTTTTCAAAGTCTGTAGCGTTAGAGCTAGGATCTCGTAATATTAGAAGTAACGTCATTGCTCCTGGTTTTATTGAAACAGAGATGACGGCAAAATTAGACGAGGAAACTGTTAAAGGATGGCGTAATGCAATTCCATTGAAACGAGGTGGTACTCCAGACGATATAGCCAATGCTTGCGTATTCTTAGCTAGCGATCTTAGTGATTATGTTACAGGGCAAACGCTTAATGTTGATGGTGGAATGCTGACATAATCTATTATGCAAGGAATAACTGTTTTATATATCATTATTGCTGGAATTGCAGCGCTATTAGTAGCGCTGTTTCAGTATTTATATAAGACTGTGAAACTATCTAAACGCCAAATTGTACTTTGTTTTTTGAGATTTTGTAGTGTCTTTGGTGCATTGTTGCTTCTTATAAATCCTAAATTTAGCTCAGAAACCTTTTATACCGAAAAGGCAAATTTGGTATTAGCAGTGGACAATTCAAAATCTATACAATACTTAGATAAGGATGATGATGTAAAAATGATCCTTAATGAATTAAAAAACGATGAAGCTCTAAACGATAAATTTAATATCAGCACCTTTAAATTTGGCACAGATTTGCAAGAACTAGATTCACTACAGTTCAGTTCTAGACAATCTAATATTTCTCAAACCATATCCAAACTCTCAAAATTATACACTGGTATAGCGCCAATAGTATTAATATCTGACGGAAATCAGACTGTTGGAACAGACTACCAATATTTAAAAACTAAAGACAATCAGCCAGTTTATACATTAATTGCTGGTGATTCTACCACTTATGTGGACTTGAGTATTGCTCAATTAAATGTTAATAGATACGCGTTTTTAAACAACCGGTTTCCAATTGAGGTGATTCTAAATTATAATGGTTCTGCCAGCATAGCATCTAAAATTAATATATATAGAGGCAATACTTTACTGTATAGCAAAGCTGTGTCTTTTTCAAAAGAGAAAACCTCAGAGATTATAAAAACTACGTTACTGGCCAATAAGGTTGGTGTACAGCCATATAGATTAGAGTTACAACCACTAGAAAATGAAAAAAATACTGCAAATAATATTAAGAATTTTGCGGTAGAAGTTATTGATCAAAAAACCAATGTAGCCTTAGTAAGTGATATTAGTCATCCAGATTTAGGGGCAATAAAAAAAGCTGTTGAAAGTAATCAACAACGAAGTTTAGATATTTTAAAACCTGAAAAATATAGTTCTCAAAACAAAGACTATCAATTAGTTATATTATATCAGCCAAACACAAACTTTAATGAAGTATTTAATAAGGTAAATCAATTAAAAAGTAATTTTTGGATTATTACAGGGACAATTACAGATTATAGTTTCTTAAATAACAAGCAATCTGCTTATAAGCATATTATTACAAATCAAACTGAAGATTTTGTACCAGTACTTAACCAAGGCTATTCTATTTTTATCACTGATGAATTAGAATTTCAAAATTATCCGCCATTAACATCAGAATTTGGAAACCTAGAATTCACAGTGCCTCATGACATACTTTTGTATAAGACTATAAATGGTATTGAAACAGGGCAGTCCCTTATAAGTACCTTTGAGATTAATGAACAGCGCCAAGCGTTAATTAGTGGCGAAGGTATTTGGCGATGGCGCGCACAGTGTTATATTGATTCAGGTAGTTTTGAAGATTTTGATGCATTCATTGGTAAATTAGTGCAGTATACCAGTTCCAAACAACAACGACGACGATTAAATATAGATTACAAATCATTTTACGACGGAAATGATAATATCATTATTTCTGCGCAATACTTTAACCAGAGTTTTGAATTTGATCCTAACGAGAGCTTAACAATAAGATTAACCAACACAAGCACGTCCAAAGTTCAACAATATCCGTTACTGCTTAATAATGGCTACTATGATGTAGATTTGAGCGGAATAGAGCCTGGAAATTATAGTTTTGTTTTAAGCAATAACAGTAGATCTGTTTCGGCTTCAGGATCTTTTGAAGTGTTAGATTTTGATATTGAACAGCAATTTTTAAATCCTGCAATAACAAAGCTTCAATTCCTTTCGGAAAATACAAATGGATCATCTTACTTTTTAAGCAATTACAATCAAATTAAAAATGATTTATTATCAGATACACGATTTATTTCTATTCAAAAAAGCAGTAAAAATATTGTACCTTTGATCGATTGGAAATATTTACTTCTTATTATTGCTGTTTGCCTGTCGGCCGAATGGTTTATTAGAAAATATAACGGTTTAATTTAAAAGAAAAAAAATGGAAAGATTACCAAAAATTGCATTACCAGGACTGATTGGAATAGTTGTCCTAATTATCATCATAGCAAAATCTGCTGTCACTATAGGATCTGGTGAAGCAGGTGTGTTATATAAAACCTTTGGTGGCGGTGTAGTCACTGAAGAACCTCCTTTAGGTGAAGGTTTTCATATTGTAGCACCTTGGAACAAAGTGTACATTTATGAAGTTCGTCAGCAAGAGCTTTTTGAAAAAATGAAGGTATTATCTTCAAATGGTCTTGAGATTCAAATTGATGCATCGGCTTGGTATCAACCCGTACAAACTCAATTAGGGAATTTGCATCAAACCATTGGGGAAAGTTATTTACAACGTGTTATACAACCTGCAATTCGTAGTGCCGCAAGAAGCGTTATTGGACGTTATACACCAGACGATTTATATTCAACTAAACGTGACGCTATTCAAGTTGAAATTTATGAAGAAACCAAGAAAATACTTGACAAACAATATGTTCAATTAAATGAAGTGTTAGTAAGAGATGTAACTTTACCGCCTACAATTAAAGATGCAATAGAACGTAAATTAAAGCAGGAGCAAGAATCTTTAGAGTATGAATTCCGTTTGGTAACAGCTTCTAAGGAAGCCGAAAAAGTAGAGATTGAAGCAAGAGGTAAGGCTAAGGCAAATGAAATTTTAAGTGCATCGTTAACAGATAAAATCCTTCAAGACAAGGGTATTGAAGCTACTATTAAGTTAGCTGAATCACCAAATAGCAAAGTAATAGTTATTGGTTCAGGAGATAGTGGAATGCCAATAATATTGGGAAATCAGTAAGATTAATATAAAATTAACAAGACCTTATTTGGTTTTTATGTTTTATTTTTTGAATCTTTGAAAAAATAATAAGAATGACATTATTTCATTTACATCATCATTTAGGCACTGGCACTCAGGCGAGATGACGATGTATTGATTAATTTCAACATAGTAATAAATCCGTTTGAGTATATCAAACGGATTTTTTATTTAAATCAATTGTAGCATAACAATTTTAACCAATGAGTAAACTAAAAATAGCAGTTCAAAAATCAGGACGATTACACGATGATTCCATGACTATTCTGAAGGAGATAGGAATATCCATTGATAATGGAAAGGATCAACTTAAAGCCTCTGCCAGAAATTTTCCACTAGAAGTGTTTTATCTTAGAAATGGAGATATTCCTCAATATCTTAGAGATGGCGTGGTAGATACAGCTATAATTGGCGAAAACGTTCTATATGAAAAGGGTGATGAAATAACAATTGTTGAACGATTAGGCTTTTCTAAATGTCGGGTGTCCATCGCTGTACCTAAATCTTCCAAGGCAACATCGCTAAAAGATTTGGAAAGAAAGCGTATTGCCACATCGTACCCAAATACAGTTAATACATTTTTAGCTAAAGAAGGTATTGAAGCCCAATTACACATTATCAACGGCTCAGTAGAAATAGCGCCAAATATTGGGCTTGCCGATGGAATATGCGATATAGTTTCAAGTGGAAGTACTTTATTTAAAAATGGTTTAAAAGAAATTCAAACCTTATTAAGATCAGAGGCTGTCTTGGTAACTTCACCTAAAATTTCAAGTGAATCTCGTGCTGTGTTAGATAAACTACAGTTTAGACTTCAATCTGTGTTGAAGGGAAGAGCTAATAAATATGTTTTACTTAATGCTCCCAATGATAAATTAGACGAGATCATTAAAATTTTACCTGGAATGAATAGTCCAACCATACTGCCACTAGCCAAAGAAGGTTGGAGTTCTCTGCATTCTGTGATTAATAAAAATGATTTTTGGACAATAATTGACGAATTAAAGGCCAATGGTGCAGAAGGTATATTAGTCTGTCCTATTGAAAACATGGTATTATAGTATGAAACTAATTGAAAATCCTAATAAGGCAGACTGGTCAAAGATACTAGAGCGGCCAACCCAAAAGGTTGACGATATAGAGGCCTCAGTTAATCAAATTTTTGAGGAAGTATCTAGTCAAGGTGATAAGGCTCTAAGAAAATACACCAGTAAATTTGATGGTGTTGATTTAGAGTCGTTTATAGTTACTACCAGTGAAATAGAGCAGGCTAGTAACAACGTTTCAGATGATCTTAAAGAGGCCATTAAACTTGCTAAATTAAATATTACTACATTTCATAAAGCCCAACTAACTTCTGCAATCAAAGTGGAAACTATGAAAGGTGTGGAATGTTGGCAAGAGAAAAGACCTATTCAAAAAGTGGGTCTATACATTCCAGGCGGAACTGCACCTTTATTCTCAACCGTGTTAATGCTAGCCATACCAGCTCAGATTGCTGGATGCAAGGAAATTGTACTATGTTCACCACCTAATAAGAATGGTAAAATAGTCGATGAAATATTATATGCTGCTCAACTTTGTGGCGTAACAAAAGTGATAAAACTTGGTGGCATTCAGGCTATCGCAGCCCTAACGTTTGGTACAGAATCGGTTTCAAAAGTCTATAAAATATTTGGTCCAGGAAATCAATTTGTTACTGTTGCAAAACAGCTAGCCACTAAATATGGTGTAGCCATAGATATGCCAGCTGGCCCTAGTGAACTTCTTGTTATGGCAGACGATAGTGCAAACGCTTCATTCGTAGCTTCTGATTTATTGAGCCAGGCAGAACATGGGTCTGATAGCCAAGTGATTTTAGTCACTACTTCAAAAAACTTTGCCCAGTCTGTTTCTGAAGAAATTAAAAATCAAATTCAAGTTTTACCTAGAAGAGCCATGGCAGAAAAAGCCATAGATAACTCAAAAAGTATTATAGTAGATACATTTGAAACAGCATTAGAATTAATTGATGAATATGGGCCAGAGCATTTTATAGTAGCAACCAACAATGATGATTATTTTGTAAAAAACATTGGTAACGCAGGTTCAGTTTTTATAGGCAATTACACGCCAGAAAGTGCAGGTGATTATGCTTCAGGGACAAATCATACCTTACCAACTAATGGGTATTCAAAATCGTATTCTGGCGTGAATTTAGATAGTTTTCAAAAAAGTATGACATTCCAAAAAATTTCTCCTATCGGAATAGGAGAAATTGGAAAAGCGGTAGAATTAATGGCTGAGGCAGAAGGATTACAAGCACATAAAAATGCAATGAGTTTAAGAATTAAAGAAGTTAAGTCATGAATTTAGAGCGTTTATTAAGAAAAAATATTATTAGTCTCTCTGCTTATTCATCAGCCAGAGATGAATTCAAGGAAGTTAATGAAGCATTTGTATTTATTGATGCCAACGAAAATCCAAATAATAACGGTTACAATAGATATCCCGATCCTCAACAAACCGCCGTAAAACAGAAATTAGCAGAGTTAAGAGATTTAGAAATCAACCAAATATTACTCGGCAATGGTAGTGATGAAGTATTAGATCTTATTTTTAGAGCGTTTTGTGAGCCCAATAACGATAACATTATCACCTTACCACCAACGTACGGAATGTACTCAGTATTGGCAAATCTAAATGCAGTAGAGATTAGAGAAGTGCTTCTATCTACTGAGTTTCAACCAAAAGTCAACTCCATTTTAGAGCAACAGGACCAAAGATCTAAATTATTATTTCTTTGTACCCCAAATAACCCAACAGCCAATAGTTTTGATAATGATCTTATTGAATCTCTTTTAAGGTCGTTTAACGGCATTGTAGTTATTGACGAAGCATATATTGATTTTTCTATAAACGAAAGCTGGTTGAGTAGATTAAACGAATTTCCCAATCTTATTGTTACACAGACGTTCTCTAAAGCTTTTGGATTAGCTGGTATCCGTTTAGGTATTTGTTACGCTTCAAAAGAAATAATAGCAGTACTAAACAAAATAAAACCACCTTATAATATTAATCAATTAACACAGAATGTGGCGTTAGAAAAATTAGAACGTATTACAAACGTTAAAGAAGAAGTCAACAGCATTATTAACGAGCGTCAAACACTGATCTCACAACTAGAAACTATACCGCTATTCGTTAAAATATATCCTTCTGATGCCAATTTTTTATTAGTTCAGGTGGATGATGCTAATTTAAGATATAGACAACTCATCAGTAAAGGTATTGTGGTTCGTAATAGAACAAATCAACCATTATGTCATAATTGCTTAAGGCTGACCATTGGAACGCCCGAAGAAAATCAAAAACTTATAACTTTTTTAAACCAATTATCATGAAACCTGTATTATTCATAGATAGAGACGGCACTTTAATAAAAGAACCTGAAGACGAACAGATAGATGCGTTTGATAAGTTAGAGTTCTATCCAAAAGTGTTTCAATACTTAAGTAAAATCGCTAGCGAATTGAATTTTGAATTGGTGATGGTTACCAACCAAGACGGTTTAGGAACTGAGGTATATCCTGAAGATTCCTTTTGGCCAGTTCACAATTTTGTTATTAAATCCTTTGAAAATGAAGGCGTTGTTTTTAAACAGCAGTATATAGATAGAACCTTTGCTAAAGATAATGCGCCTACACGCAAACCTAATACAGGTCTATTAACAGATTATTTTTCAGAAGAATATGACCTTAAAAACTCCTTTGTAATAGGAGATAGGCTAACCGATATTGAGTTAGCTAAAAACTTAGGTTGTAAAGGCGTTTTTATAAATGATAATACCAATTTAGGACTAAATGAAGTCAGTCTAAGCGATTCAGAATTACAAACATTTATAGTGTTAGAAACTAATGATTGGGAGGACATTTACAATTACTTAAAAACCACTGAGCGCAAAGGTAATATAGAAAGAAATACTAATGAGACTAAGATTAAGATAGTCTTAAATCTTGATGGTACAGGCAAAAGCAACATCAATACAGGAATTTCTTTTTTTGATCATATGCTAGACCAATTAGCTAGACATGGTCAAATGGATCTTAATATTAAAGTAGATGGTGATTTAGAGGTTGATGAACATCATACTATTGAAGATACAGCCATTGCCTTAGGAGAAGTGTTTTACAATACACTAGGCAGTAAAATTGGTATTGAACGCTACGGTTTTTGTCTGCCAATGGACGATTGTTTAGCCCAAGTTACATTAGATTTTGGAGGACGTAATTGGTTAGTTTGGAACGCAGAATTTAAAAGAGAAATGATTGGTAAAATGCCGACCGAAATGTTTTATCATTTTTTTAAATCTTTTTCTGATGGTGCAAAATGCAACTTAAATATTAAAGCAGAAGGCACAAATGAACACCACAAAATCGAGGCCATTTTTAAAGCCTTTGCAAAAGCCATTAAAATGGCAGTTAAACAAGATACAGAGAAAATGATTTTACCCTCTACAAAAGGCATGTTATAATGAAATTAACAATCATAAATTATGGTGCTGGCAATATAAAAAGTATTCAATTTGCTTTTGAACGCTTAGGTCTTCATGCAGTTTTATCCAGTGATCCGGAAGAGATTGCAACTTCAGATAAAGTTATTTTTCCTGGTGTAGGCGAGGCTAGTTCAGCAATGAATAAACTAAAACATAGTGGCTTAGATCAAGTATTACCAACATTAAAACAACCTGTATTAGGAATATGTCTTGGTATGCAATTAATGTGTAATCACACCGAGGAAAATAATACTGAAGGATTAGGCATCTTTAATACGGCTGTAAAACGATTCTCTAACGCCGTTAAAGTGCCACAAATGGGCTGGAATACCATTAATAATTTAAAATCAGATCTCTTCAAGGGTATAAATGAGAACGAATACATGTATCTTGTACACAGCTATTACGCTGAGCAGTGCAAAGAATCTATCGCTACCACTGAGTATGAGTTGGAATATGCCTCAGCACTAGAACACAACAATTTTTATGGTGTTCAATTTCATCCAGAGAAAAGTGGCGTAACTGGTGAGAAACTATTAAAAAATTTCATTGCGTTGTAACATGAGAATAATTCCAGCAATAGATATTATAGATGGAAAGTGTGTAAGACTTACAAAAGGTGATTACAACACTAAAAAGGTGTACAATGAAAACCCGCTAGAAGTAGCTAAAGTTTTCGAGGATTTTGGAATTCAGTATTTACATTTAGTAGATCTCGATGGTGCCAAGGCAAAGCATATAGTCAATTATAAAGTTCTAGAACTTATTGCATCCAAGACCAACTTAAAAATTGATTTTGGTGGCGGTTTAAAAAGTAATGAAGACCTTAATATTGCCTTTAATTCTGGCGCTAGACAAATTACAGGTGGAAGTATAGCCGTAAATGATAAAGAAACATTTCAATCTTGGTTAGATAAATATGGACCGCAAAAAATCATACTTGGTGCTGATAGTAATGATGGTAAAATTGCAATTAATGGTTGGCAAGACGACAGTAAGGAAGAAGTGATTTCATTTATTAAAAACTATCAAAAGCAAAGCATTCAATATGTTATTTGCACCGATATTTCTAAGGATGGAATGCTACAAGGTCCTTCAATTGAATTATACAAAACTATAATAGCTTCGTGTAGTAATTCTAACGCAAATCAATCAATAAAACTCATTGCTTCTGGTGGTGTATCAAGTGTAGATGATTTACACGAATTAAAAGAAATAGGTTGCGAAGGTGTTATTATAGGTAAGGCCTTGTACGAAAATAGAATAAGTTTAAAAGATTTAGATCGATTGTTATAAGATGCTTACAAAACGTATAGTTCCTTGCTTAGATATTAAAAACGGTCGCACAGTAAAAGGTGTCAATTTTGTTGATCTAAGAGATGCTGGTGACCCAGTAGTATTGGCAAAACAATATGCAGATCTAGGTGCAGATGAGCTAGTATTTTTAGATATTTCGGCAACTCAGGAAAAACGAAAGACCATGCATGACATGGTGCTCAAAGTAGCCGCTCAGGTTAATATCCCGTTTACGGTAGGTGGTGGTATCTCAACCATTGAAGACGTTGATGATCTTCTTCATTGTGGAGCAGATAAAGTCTCTGTTAATTCTTCGGCTGTAAAAAGACCCGAACTCATTAATGAACTTTCAAGCAAATTTGGAAGCCAATGTATTGTTGTAGCCATAGACGCTAAGAAGATTGAGGATGATTGGTACGTTCATCTGGCAGGTGGTACAATACCTACTGATATAAAACTTTTTGATTGGGCAAAAGAGGTTGAACAACGAGGTGCTGGTGAAATTTTGTTCACCTCAATGAATCATGATGGCACCAAAGGTGGTTTTGCTAATGAGGCATTATCAAAATTAACTGATTTGGTCAACATTCCCATTATTGCATCAGGCGGAGCAGGTACAGTTCAACATTTTGTGGATACTTTCACTAAAGGTAAAGCAGATGCAGCTTTAGCGGCCAGTGTGTTTCACTTTGGAGAAATTGAGATATTACAATTAAAAAAGGAATTAAAACAACACAATATTGAAGTAAGATTATGACTATAGATTTCAATAAAAACAATGATGGCTTGGTACCTGCAATTATACAAGACGCAACTACTAAAAATGTTTTGATGCTAGGCTATATGAATAAGGAAGCGTTTGATAAAACGAATGAAACAGGTTTAGTTACTTTCTATAGCCGATCTAAGCAACGATTATGGACCAAAGGAGAAGAAAGTGGCAATGTATTACGATTAAAAAAACTTAAAATTGACTGTGATAATGACACACTTTTAATTTCTGTAGATCCAGAAGGACCAACCTGTCATAAAGGAACGGATACCTGTTGGAACGAACCTAATACGCAATCCTATGGTTTTATTTCTAAGTTAGAAGATACTATAGCCTCACGTGTTCAAAATGCTGATGCCGAAAACTCTTATGTGGCTTCATTGTTTAAAAAAGGAATAAATAAGCTTGCTCAAAAAGTAGGAGAGGAAGCTGTAGAAGTTGTAATTGAAGCTAAAGATAATAATGATGATCTTTTCCTCGAAGAAAGCGCAGATCTATTATTTCATTATTTAATGTTGCTGCAGGCTAAAGGCTACACTTTTGAAAATGTAGCGGCTATTCTTAAATCTAGAGAAAAATAACTAGTGAGTATACGTCATTGTTGATACTATACGACCTTCTTTATCATAATAGGTCCATTTGCCAATTGGTTTTTTCCAATGTAAATATTGGCCTTTAGATTTAATGCTACCATCTTCATAATAAAATGTTACAGGACCCTCTACACGATTGTTTTTATAGGTGCCTTCGCACACTTTTCTGCCATAAGGATCAAAATCTGCCCATTTGCCATTGCCAATTCCGTCTTCATACTCTTGCATGGTCATGTAGTTTCCATTATCGTATTTTCCATAAAGAATTCCCGTGAATGGTTTGTCTGTGCCAACCTCATAATATACTGAACCTAGCTTATAGGCTTTTTGATAGGTATTTGACATAGCCACTAACTTCTTGTTAGATTTTTCAATCTGAGTATGTGCGCTAGTAATTACAAAGCACATTAATAATAGAGTAATGCGAGTTTTCATAAGTTTTATTTATAGATACACTGATTTGTTGCATTTGGATGAATAATCCAAAGATTTTTTTACCATCAAATATTATACACAATATAAGCTATATATAATTTGTGTTTTGAGGTTTTCATTAAAATGACGTTCTTGTTGAAATGTTTCAAAAACGCTTCTATTATCTCATAAAAATACAGTATTTAGGTTATAGGTTTCATGGCTGGCAAAAACAACCCAACCTAAAAACCCTTCATTTAATGATAGACAGAACTCTAAAGTTTATTCTAGAGGGTCAGTCATTTAAAACGCTTGGTGCTGGCAGAACGGATGCCATGGTCTCAGCCAATGAAGCTGCGTTAGAGTTGTTTTTAAAAGACAAGCCCATTGAAGATCTCACTGAATTTCTAAAACTTTTCAATCATAATTTACCGCAAGATATTAGAGCGCTGTCAATAATAGAAGTTGATAAGGATTTTAATATCATTCAAAATTCAAAAATTAAAGAATATCACTATGTGTTTTCAGAGGGACAAAAAAACCATCCGTTTTGCGCACCAATTTTAACGACAATTTTAGAACCACTTGATGTTGAATTGATGAAACAAGGTGCTAAATTATTTGAAGGGTCTCATAATTTTAAAACGTATTGTTACAGACCAACAGAAACTGGAGAATTTCATAGAACGGTTGACACAGCAGAAATAATAGACAACACTTTGTATTTGGCAAATTTTTTCCCAAAAGAAAGTTTTATTTTCAGAGTGAGAGGAAAAGGCTTTATGCGTAACCAAATACGGCTTATGTTTGGTGCACTTATAAAACTAGGAAGAGGTGAAATATCCTTAGATTATATCACGAATTCTCTATTAGATGACAGCGAGGAAACTATGGATTACATTGCACCAGCTTCCGGATTAATACTTCACGCTGTAGAATATGACTAGTTGGTATTTTTTATCAATTTAAAGATTAGTATGCAAAATATTACCGCAACCAGCATCAAGCCTAATCCCAAAACCAAATTGCCGTATATAATGTTACCAATACTAAATAGTGTAGCATAGACACCTAGAGTTCCAAGTACAAATGCTACAATTTTTTTTCCAAAGCCTTTAAATTTAGATTCATTTGCAAAAACTAATTCATCAAATGCTTTGATGGTAGTTGATTTAGAAGGTTTTGAGAGTAGTGTAACTACAACCCAGCCAATGGTAGTAATTACAACACCTATAGTGAGCTGCCAATGTGGCTGAAGACTAACGATAGGGTTCTCTACTTTAGCATTAATAAAAAAGAATAGAGCAATAACAAATGAAATAACCATTGCAGCAATTTCACTGTAAGGATTAATACGATGCCAAAACCATCGAAGTATAAACAACAATCCTGTTCCTGCACCTATTTGCAGCAATAAGTTAAAAACAT
This sequence comes from Winogradskyella sp., assembly GCA_013003655.1. Lineage (GTDB taxonomy): Bacteria > Bacteroidota > Bacteroidia > Flavobacteriales > Flavobacteriaceae > JABDIQ01. Next base: position 18,626 of record JABDIQ010000288.1, read on the forward strand.
CTTTTGCTGATTGTAAATAGAAAGAAAATAATGCGGCCATGACCATTAGGGCAACTGTCGAAAAGCGACCAACTAATACTTTTTCTTTTTCTGAAGCACGTTTATTTAAGAATCTACTATAAAAATCGTTGACAACATAAGAGCTACCCCAATTCAGTTGAGTAGAAATGGTACTCATAAATGCAGCTATGAGTGAAGTCATTACAATGCCAATAAGTCCTGCAGGCAAATACGTCATCATAGCAGCATAGGCCACGTCATCACCTTGCATCTCTGCCGTAAGTCCTGGAAAGGCGTCAGTCAGTAGCTCTAAATTAGGGAATATCACTAAAGAGGCTAAACCCACAATGATCCATGGCCAAGGTCTTAAGGCATAGTGTGCAAAATTAAAAAATAGCACTGCCCATGTGGCGTGTTTTTCATTTTTTGCTGCTAGCATGCGCTGTGCAATGTAACCACCGCCACCAGGCTCAGCGCCAGGATACCAAGTACTCCACCATTGCACAGCTAAGGGAATAATCAATAAAGTGACGAGGGCTTCTTGGTTATTAAAATCAGGAAAAAAACTTAATTTATCTACAACATTTTGATGTTGTAATAGATTAGTTAAGCCGCCTATTTCTGGTAAGCCAACAATATAAACAGTGGCCCAAATACTGCCTACCATGGCAATTAAAAACTGAATAAAATCGGTAATAAGCACACCTTTTAATCCTCCTAAAGACGCGTAAAATACTACAATTATTGAAGAATATATTAAGGTTTGCTCTTGTGAAATGCCCAATAGTATATTGGCGATTTTTGCACCAGCAAGACAAACACCTGCCATAGTAATAACATTAAAAATAACGCCTAAATAGATAGCTCTAAAACCTCGTAAGAAAGCAGCACTCTTACCGTCATATCGTAATTCGTAAAATTCAAGATCTGTGGTGATGCCACTTCTTCGCCATAATTTTGCATAAAAAAAGACCGTAAGCATGCCAGTTAATAATAAAGCCCACCACACCCAGTTTCCTGAAACACCGTCTTTTCTAACGAGTTCGGTAACTAGGCCAGGTGTATCTGCTGCAAAGGTAGTGGCAACCATACTAACACCTAATAGCCACCACGGCATATTTCTTCCGGATAAAAAGAACTCATTTGTATTTTTACCTGCACTGCGTGATACGTAAACGCCTATTGCAGCAAAGAGGAGTAAGAAGAATGTAATGATAATCCAATCGAGAGTGGCTAAAGTCATTAGATTTTGATATTAACAAATTAAAAAAAGGTATTAATTGTTACATTAATACCTTTTAAATATAGAATTTACTTTACTTAAGCCATCCTTTTACAATAGCTGATTTAGAGTACCATACTAAAAATGCAGATACTACAATAACCAATATTGGCATAATATAGCTTGACATGTCAACATTCATAAATAAATAGCCATGTTGTACAATAACACCAATAAATGATATTATTAATAGGCCATATGCCAATTTTTTTCTAAAAAGTAATAACAGGCATCCTAGTGCTCCAAAGAACACTGCAAAAGCAAAGGCTGCAGTATACCATGCTGGATATTCTACTAAAAATTCAGCTTGCTGTTCTGCTGGCAAAGTGGCTATCATGTCTTCAGTCATAAAAGCACGACCAAGATAAGCCATTACACCTAGGATATTCCAGACCAATGCAATTGCAGAGATGATCCAAAAACTCACAGGTGGTTTAGAAACTGTTGTTGTAGTCATAATTATTGATTGTTTAGTTAGTACAATTAGTTAGTCTATTGCGCGACAATCAACAAGTTATAAAAAAAAATGACCTTAGAATGAAGAATGTTTACTTTTTACTCTAGAAATTATTCAACAACGTGAACTGTAGGGTTCTTTTCAACAAATTTACCATTAACAGATTCACCTAAAATGATAACCTCTTTAGAGCGTTCGTACATTTTTATTGTTCTGTGCATCTGCATTTTAGACGGACTATAAAGTTTAACACCTGTTTTAGATCCTTTGTTTCTGATTTCGATATAATAGCCGTCTTTAAGTTTTTTTGGCCTTGTTGCTGGTCTTCCCATAAATGTAGTCTGTTTTAAAAGTTGTGCATAATAATGAAATTTCTTTCAATACACAAGTTTCTGTAAGCTAAAAAGACAGAGAATTTTAACACTGTTAAAATTCATTAACATATAGGCGAGATATTAACAAAATTTAAGTTAATAAAAGTCTAAAACCGTTAAAGGTCGTTAAGTCACTTGACACGGCGAGGTATTCCTATATATTAATTATATACAATAATTAATTAAAACCATATAAACCGAATGAGTTATTTGAATATGAAAGATGAAAAACTATTACCAACAGTCGTAGAGCTTAATACATTATTAGCAGACTACCATATTTACTATCAAAATTTGAGAAATTTTCACTGGAACATTTTAGGAGAGAATTTTTTTGAGCTTCACGAAAAATTTGAAGCCTTATATACAGATGCACGCACTAAGATTGATGAAATAGCAGAGCGCATACTTACATTACGTTATCATCCTATGAGCAATCTTAGACATTATTTAGAAGCGTCTAATATTAAAGAAGTTTCTACAGATAAAACAGATAAGGAAATGGTTCAGGAACTAATAGAAAATCATGCCATTTTGCTAAAGCAAATGTCGAAAGTCATAGAACAAGCAGATAATGCTAATGATGAGGGCACCATAGATCTTATCGGTGCATACATTAGAGAATTAGAAAAAGAAAGTTGGATGTTAGATGCCTTTGTTAAAGATTCTAAAGAACAACTTAATAAAGTATAACGTTAATTAAATTATCTCGATAAAATTTTAAGTCTAATAAAAAAATCAACACATAATGAAAGAACAATTTCAAACAGCAATATCAAATTTAGTTAACAAAATGCAAGGATGGCTAACAACCATTATAGAATACTTGCCAAATTTTATCCTTGCAATTATTGTATTAACTGCCGCATACTTTATAGCACGTAAAGTAAATAAACTCACCAATAAACTAGTGAGTAAGCGCGTTCAGCAAGATTCAATAAGTAAAATGATAGCCCGTATATCTGCAGTAGCAGTTGTACTCGCAGGATTATTTTTAGCGTTAGGTATTTTAGACCTTAGTAAAACACTAACCTCATTGTTAGCAGGTGCTGGTGTGGCAGGTTTAGCAATTGGTTTAGCGCTACAAGGAACCTTATCGAATACTGTAGCTGGTATAGCCTTATCATTTAGAAAGAAAATAGAAATTGGCCACTGGGTAGAAACCTCCGGATATTCAGGTGAGGTTATGGACATTAATCTTAAGGACTTCACACTTAAAGAAGCAGACAATAACTACGTGGTGATACCAAATAAAACAATACTTGAAAACCCTCTTAAAAACTATTCACTAACTACAAAAATGCGTGTGTTTTTAGAATGTGGCGTTGGATACGAAAGTGATCTTGAGAAAGTAGAAGCTTTAACTAAGGAAGTTATAGCTAACACCTTTGATCAGATAGAAAAACCAGAAGATGTAGAATTCTACTACACTGAATTTGGAGATAGTTCCATTAATTACTTATGTCGATTTTGGATAGATGCAGAGAGTATGCTAGAAAAACTCAAAGCAAAAACCAAAGCCATTATTGAAATTAAGAAGGCTTACGATAAAGAAGGAATCAATATCCCATTCCCAATCAGAACCTTACAGTTTGATACAAACCTAAAGGTCGATTCACCACAGTTAGAAAAGTCGTTTTCTAATAACTAAAAGCGCACACAAATTTGCCTTGCGCAAATGTCCTAAGTCTGAGCTATTAGCCCCAAATGACAGCTCGTCCTATTATTGATTCTGAGAGTCAGGATCATCATTACACAAATTTTAAAACTTTAATATTATGTTACGTTGGACAATCACATTTATAATAATTGCAATAATTGCTGGAATCTTTGGTTTTGGCGGAATAGCTGGAGCATCAGCAGGAATAGCTAAAATATGTTTCTTCATATTTTTAGGACTATTTGTACTATCCTTATTACGCGGATTAGTTAAGAAATAATACTAACTTTTAAATCACTACAATCATGAAAATTAAATTAATAATACTTTCATTCCTATTAACAGTAGGTATGAATGCACAAGACAAACCGGTTGATAGAATAACCGAAACTAAAACAAGAATCATTAACGTCATGGAAGACGGTGAAATGGTACAACGCAAAGTCATGGTGAGAACCACGAAAGAGCAGGTAGTAAAAACAGATCCTGCTTATGAAGGTACCATTGATGCACCAAGGATTTTACCTCCTAAAAAGGTTACAAAAGTTATTTATATAGATAATGATAATGACCCATTTTATGATGGTAAATCAAAGATTGAATACACAAAAGATGATGGTATTCGTTATAGTTTCAATCCAACAAATTTTGGATTTAATATCATAGAAGTTGAAACTGACAAAGTACTTGGTACAGCAAAGTTTTCAATTTACTCAGATATCTATCTTTTAGATACTGAAAACTATAATGGTATTGGCTATTTTAAAAACAATAAATTCATTGTAGAATATTACGATGATGACGGCACACTGGTCGTTGAAAAATTTAACGATAGTGAACTATAGTAATGAACAATAGTTAATATAAAGCCACCTTTAACGGGTGGTTTTCTTATTTTTATACAAATTAATTAGTATGAGTGTATCTATTCCAACAACTACATTAACGTTTTTAAAAAATTTAGCTAAGAATAATGATAGAGATTGGTTTGAAAATCACAAACCAGAATTTAAAAAAATTGAAAAAGATGTTAAAGGAGCCTATAATCACTTGGGTGAATTATTGAATGAACACGATAAAATAGACAAGGTTAAAGTTTTTAGAATCTATAGAGATGTTAGGTTTTCTAAAGACAAAACACCATATAAAACGCATTTTGGTGGTTCATTTCATAGAGTAAAACCAGAGTTAAGAGGTGGTTATTATCTTCACATAGCGCCTAATGACCAATCGTTTATTGCAACTGGATTTTGGGAACCAAGTAAAGACGACCTTTACAGGATACGCAAAGAATTTGAAATGAACGACAAAGAGATTAGACGTATTCTGGCTGATAAAAATTTTAAATCTACTTGGGGAAATTTTGTAGGCGACGAATTAAAGACAGCACCTAAAGGGTTTGATAAAGAACATCCTGCAATAGATCTCATAAGAAAAAAACAATTTATTTTTACAAAATCGTATACAGACAAAGAAATACTAGCCGATGATTTTTTAAATAACGTAAATAACGCTTTCAAGGATGTAAGACCGTATTTTAATTATATGAGTGATGTCTTAACTACTGACCTTAATGGAGTGTCATTAATTTAAATTACCTATCGTATTATACAGCTTTAAGAATGTCTTCATTTTGAAAAAGCTGTAGATTACTCACTAGGCGTTCCTTTACAATATTCATAATACGTTTGTTTAATGCGGACGAATTTTTTGTGTAAAGAACAAATTCTTCAACCGTAAATTGACCAATGATCATGCCTTTTACGGAGTTTCTAAATTTCATGTCTTTATGAATGGCGTTTTCAATATAATCTAGTTGACGTTGCTGTGACAATTCGTAAAATACATTTTTGTGTTTAACAATGTAGTTGGTAAAAACTGCTACGATTAAATCGTTCTGTAATTTAATGATTGGTCTTAATGTCTTGTTCTGAAACGACTCTTCATCGCTCATAGCATCATAGATTTTTGCAGATTCAATGTGTGGGCGTATTCCGAGTAGGTAAGGGCTTCTGGAAGTCATAGTTATAAATTTAGGTCAATTGATAGTTTAAATTTAAAGATTACACCACGTCATTAAAATCTAAACAGATATTCTTGTTAACGTTGTTATTAACAATGGTAAATTTTAGGCATCTTTGTAAAAAAATAGGAGCAATGAGATTTCACACTAGAAAATGGGTAAAACCCGAAGATCTTAATCCAAATGGCACACTGTTTGGCGGTCGGTTATTGGCATGGATTGATGAGGAAGCCGCGCTATACGGTGTAATTCAATTAGAAAATAAACATGTGGTAACTAAATATATGTCTGAAATCAATTTTATCAATTCTGCCAAAACAGGTGATATAATTGAAATAGGCATTGAAGTTGTAAAGTTTGGTAGAACGTCTTTAGTTTTAAATTGTGAGGTAAGAAATAAAATGACGCACAAATCTATTATTACTGTGGATAACATAGTCTTGGTGAACCTAGACGAAAATGGAAAGCCACAACCACACCACAAAACTAAAATTGAATACGTAAAAGATCGATTAGAACCGTAAGCCTTAACTGCTCAGTGATAACTCATAAATTTCGAGGTCAAAATACTTAACAGCGGCCAAAACATGATCAAATATATCGCCCATAATGTATTCGTAGTTTTGCCAACG
>JABDIQ010000289.1 GCA_013003655.1 Winogradskyella sp.
TTTGAAACTCGCTTTTTAAAAATAGGATTAGCTTCTAAATAAACCGCATCTGCCATGAGGTTACCTATTGCGGTATTTAAATGGCCATCGGTTTTACTATAATAATCTACGGCATAAGCTAAAACACTATCTAGATCTTTTTCTATCCGTTCTCTAAATGGTTTTACATAGGTTTCAATCTCTTCGTTTGGTTGGATGCTATCTGAAATAGATATGCGCTGACCTTCAATTCTTGTAAGATTATTGTTTTCTTTACAGGCGAGAAAACAGCATATTAAAATAAGAATGTAAAACGGTTTATGACTCATAGGATAACTTGTAGGATGTTAACAAAAAGTTGTGAGACCTTTTGTTAAATTTGTACAATATTTAAAGATAAATGATTTTTAAAGGATTTAAGGTAAAATCAAATCAAAAATACGTCAACAAATTGTTAGAAGCACGTAAAGTTGCTATCAATACTAACAAAATTAAAACGTTTGGTGTAATCCTTAATAGCGAAGAGTTTCATAATAGTGATTCTTTTCAATCCTTTTTTGAAGAAATTAATGCAGGCGTTCAAGGACATAAGATCGTAACCTTTATAAATGATCATGAGCCAAATCAAAGTGCATGGCAAACGCAATTTACAAGTAAGGATTTTGGTTGGCGCGGTAAAGTTAAGAATGTAGAATTGCAGACATTTTTAGACACAAAATTTGATGTGCTAATAGGTTATTTTAAAAAAGACATCTTAGAATTAAAATTAGCAACGGCATTGTCTAATGCAAATTTTAAAATAGGAGTATCAAGGGCAGATGACAGGCTCTATGACTTAATTATTGATGTTAACCCGTCAGAATTTGATGTGTTTAAAACAGAACTCGTTAAATATTTAAATATTTTAAACAAACTATAATGACCAAATTCACAGGTACTGGTGTGGCCTTAATAACACCATTCAATGCAGATTTAAGTATTGATTTTGACGCTTTGGAAGCCTTGGTTGAGTATAATATAGCTAATGGTACAAACTACTTGGTTATAAGCGGTACAACTGGTGAGAGTGTTACAATTACCAAAGAAGAGAAGAAACAAATCATTCAGGCAATAATTAAATTTAATAAAGGAAGATTACCTCTCGTTCTAGGTATTGGCGGTAATAATACAGCTGCAATTATTGATGAGATAAAGTCAACAGATCTGTCTCAAATTGATGCTATTTTATCGGTGTCGCCTTATTATAGTAAACCTACGCAGCAAGGGATTTATGAGCATTTTAAAGCTATTGCTCAAATATCACCAAAGCCTATAATTTTATACAACGTACCTGGTAGAACATCCTCAAATATGTTACCAGAAACCACATTAAAATTGGCTAAAGATTTTAAAAATGTAATAGCGGTTAAGGAAGCAGGAAACAATGTATCGCAGTACTTGCAATTATTACGAAACAAGCCTAGTGATTTTCATGTTATTTCAGGTGATGATGACCTTGCGCTTCCAGTTGTATTAGCTGGTGGATCTGGAGTAATTTCGGTAATCGGACAAGCCTTGCCAGCAGAATTCTCTAAAATGATACAACTAGGTCTTGATGGTAATGCCAAGGAATCATTTAAAATTCATTTTAAATTAATGCCTATTACTAGCCTTATTTTCGCTGAAAATAATCCTGCAGGAATCAAGGCCGTTTTATCTGGCTTAAAAATATCGAGACTATCTGTAAGATTGCCATTAGTTGAGGCAACAGATGGCTTAAAGCACAAAATAAATGAGGCCTTAAAGGAACTCAACAAAATCTAAGAAATTGTTCAACAATTAACTGTTTTATTGCAGTTGCAATTTTTGTTTTTATTATACGTTAATTATGCATACTTTTGCCGTCGGTTTAAATTTTATGAAAAACACACTTTACATACTCTTTATCAGCCTTTTATTCATTTCCTGCAGTGATTTTCAGAAAGCATTGAAATCTGAAGATATCGCAGCTAAATTTGAAATGGGAACAGAACTTTACGAAGCTGAAAAGTGGAGTAAAGCACATCGGTTGTTTGCTCAAATAGTACCAAACTATAGAGGAAAACCACAGGCCGAAAAATTAATGTTTATGTATGCGATGACCTCTTATAAAATGAGAGATTATTTTATTGCGGGTTACCAATTTGAGCGTTTTGTAACAGGATATCCTACGTCCGAAAAAGTAGAAGAGGCTTCATTCTTAGCCGCTAAAAGCTATTATGAACTCTCACCAGTCTACTCTAAAGAACAAAAGGAGACCATTGAAGCCATTGAAAAGCTACAAATTTTCATTAATACCTATCCAAATTCACAATATTTGGCAGAAAGTAATACGATGATTCAAGAGCTCGATTTTAAACTTGAAAAGAAAGCATTTTCCATAGCATCACAATACAATAAAATATCAGATTATAAAGCTTCAGTAAAGTCCTTCAATAATTTTTTATTAGATTTCCCTGGAAGTAAGCTCAGAAAAGAAGCCATGTTTCAAAGATTTGAAGCAGCGTATAATTTGGCTATTTTAAGTATAAAGAGTTTAAAAGAAGAACGAATAAATACAGCACTGAGTTATTTTGAGGCGTTTAAAAAATCGTATGCTCAAGATGATTATATATCTATTGGAGAGACCATGAAAAATGATCTTTTACAAGAATTAGAACAATTAAACACAGAAGTTAATAACTAAATATATGGACTTAAAAAAAACAGATGCACCTGTAACTTCGGTTACTTACGACAGAAACGAGATTGATAAGCCTACTCAGAATATTTATGAGGCGATATCTGTAATTTCTAAACGTGCAGAGCAAATCAATACTGACATTAGAAGAGAATTGATTGATAAGTTAGAAGAATTTGCTACTTACAACGACAGTCTTGAAGAAGTATTTGAGAATAAAGAACAAATAGAAGTTTCTAAATTCTACGAAAAATTACCAAAGCCACACGCATTAGCTGTGAAAGAATGGTTAGACGATAAAATTTATTATCGTAATACTGAGGATACCACTCAGGAATAAATTAAAATGTCTATTCTAAAAGACAAAAAAATCTTACTTGGGATAACCGCTGGGATAGCTGCCTACAAAACAGCTTTCCTGGTTAGATTATTTATAAAAGTAGGTGCTGAAGTCAAAGTGATAATGACTCCAGCGGCTAAAGATTTTATAACACCACTCACACTTTCCACACTTTCAAAACATCCAGTTTTATCCTCTTTTACCAACGAAGACGATGAAAATGCTATGTGGAATAATCATGTTGAACTTGGATTGTGGGCGGACCTTTTGCTTATAGCACCAGCCACTGCAAATACGCTTTCAAAAATGGCTAATGGCACTTGTGATAATTTGGTGTTAGCTACATATCTCTCAGCAAAGTGTCCTGTTTATTTTGCACCAGCTATGGATTTGGACATGTATAAGCACCCATCAACAACAGAAACGTTCAATAAGTTACTAACGTTTGGTAATATTATGATTCCTGCTACCAGTGGAGAACTAGCCAGTGGTTTAGTGGGTACAGGTAGAATGGCAGAACCTGAAGATATAGTAGAATTCATAGAAAACGATATTCTCTCAAACCTACCTTTAAAGGATAAAACAGTTTTGGTTACTGCCGGACCAACCTACGAGGCAATAGATCCTGTAAGATTCATAGGTAATCATTCCAGTGGAAAAATGGGATATAAAATTGCTATGGCAGCCGCTAATATGGGTGCCAAAGTGGTATTGATCTCTGGACCTTCTCATGAGTCAGCTGAGCACAATTTCATCACTAAAATTCCAGTTGTATCTGCTAAAGAGATGCATGATGCCGTACACCAACATTATGATGATGCAGATATAGTCGTAATGGCAGCTGCAGTTGCAGATTATAGACCAAAGAAAATTGCGGATCAAAAAATAAAGAAGGTAGAATCTACGTTATCTTTAGAATTAAAAAAAACAACCGATATCCTTAAATCATTAGGTGATAAAAAAGAGCAGCAATATTTGGTTGGTTTCGCTCTAGAGACCAACGATGAGATAAAGCATGCCACCAATAAATTAAAAACAAAGAATTTAGATCTTATTGTTTTAAATTCATTACAAGATAAAGGTGCTGGTTTTGGTGTATCTACAAATAAAGTTACATTTATAACAAAGTCAAAAAATATCATTGAGAATGAGCTCAAATCTAAAGAAGAGGTAGCTCAAGATTTAATGCAACTTATATTAAAACAAATAAATGCGTAATTATCTCCTAGTATTACTGACACTCGTCATTACGTCATTGGTGTCTGGTCAAGAACTCAATTGTACGGTCACCGTGATTGCACAGCAAACGGGAAATGACAACAATGTAGTTTTTCAAACCTTAGAGCGTCAACTCACAGAGTTTATCAATAATACAAAATGGACAGACAAAACGTACAGACCACAAGAACGCATTGACTGTAGTATGGTTATTAACGTTAGTGCCTATGATAACGATGTGTTTGCGGCAACGCTTCAAGTACAGGCATCACGTCCAGTTTATAATTCATCATATAGCACACCAATCTATAATTACAACGATAGAGATTTTGATTTTCAGTATTTAGAGTTTCAGAATCTAGTTTATAATCCTATTCAGTTTGAATCTAATTTAATTTCGGTTCTCGCGTTTCATGTCTATATGATCTTAGCGTCAGATGCTGATACATTTCAACTCAACGGTGGCGATGATTATTACAGACAGGCTCAGACCATCGTTAACTATTCTCAACAAGGCAATGCCAGTGGTTGGAAGTTAGAGGATGGGCTGCAATCGCGCTTTGCGGTAATAGATAATATTTTATCACCCACATTTAAAGAATACCGTTCTGTAATGTATAATTACCATATTAACGGGTTAGATATTATGAGTGATAATCCTAGAGAGGGTAAATCTAAAATTGGTGAATCACTCTTAGAGTTAGAACAAATTCATAGTCGAAGACCAAATTCGTTTTTAATGCGTGTGTTTTTTGATGCTAAAGCCGAAGAAGTGATGGATATCTTTAAAGGAGGTCCATCAACAAATATTACCAAGATTACAGATCTGTTAGATCGTATTGCGCCAATGCATTCCACTAAATGGCGACAAATTAAAATCTAAATTCACATAAGATTTATTTAAATTTACCACAGTCAAAACGTAGTTTTGTATTGTAATATCACTAATACCTAATGTTAACAGGACTTTCCATAGCTAATTATGCTCTTATAGATGAACTTAATGTGAAGTTCAATAGTGGTCTTACCATAATAACTGGTGAAACAGGTGCAGGTAAATCTATCCTGTTAGGAGGGCTTTCATTAGTATTAGGAAAACGTGCAGACCTTAGTCAGGTAAAAGACACCTCTAAAAAATGTATTATAGAAGCAACGTTTGATATTGCTAAATACGGCCTAAAACCACTATTTAATTCTGAAGATCTTGATTACGAACCACAAACCATAATACGTCGCGAAATACTGCCATCAGGCAAATCAAGAGCATTTGTAAATGACACACCTGTAACATTAGATAGTTTGGTGGCTTTAAGTGATCATTTATTAGATATTCATTCGCAGCACCAAACTCGGCAGTTGATAGAAGACGATTATCAGTTTCAGGTCATTGATGCTTTAGCTAATAATACCG
>JABDIQ010000301.1 GCA_013003655.1 Winogradskyella sp.
GCTTTACGCAGAAATTGCCAATGTAAAAGAACCTTTTGATAGAGATAATTTATGGCGAATATTTGCCGTTTGGGCAACATTAAAAGGCATAAAATTACCCGATTGGAAATATTTTACAGAAACACCATCACGTAAAATAAAAGGCAAGTTTGATGAGCTTTCCAAAATCAGAAAATATAAAGAATCTATACCTGATTGGATGGACGACTTAGGCATTACGGAACTTGGTGAAAGTGTATGGTCTAAAGAAATAGCCATGCAAAATGAACAAGCAGATGTTATTTTACGGGTTAATTCATTAAAAACAACTAAGAATGATCTTCAAACCAGATTACAGTCCGAAGACATAGAAACTGAGTTTATTGATAATTATCCGTCGGCATTAAAACTTAAAAAACGCGCCAACGTATTTCAAACCGAATCTTTTAAAGATGGCTGGTTCGAAGTGCAAGATGCTTCTTCTCAACTTGTTGCAGATTTTCTAGATGTAAAACCAGGCATGAAAGTTGTAGATGTTTGTGCTGGTGCTGGTGGAAAAACATTACATCTAGCCTCATTGATGGAAAATAAAGGACAAATCTTCGCTATGGATATTTATGAAAGTAAGTTGAAGAAATTAAAAGTAAGAGCTAGACGAAATGGTGTACACAATATAGAAATGAAAGTTCTAGACTCTACAAAACCTATTAAAAAACTATATGGCAAAGCAGATCGGCTATTAATAGATGCGCCATGTTCAGGCTTGGGTGTATTAAGACGAAATCCTGATGCAAAGTGGAAATTGCAACCAGAGTTTATAGAAAACATCAAAACTATTCAGAGTGAGATATTTGTAAAATATTCTAAAATGGTAAAGTCTGGTGGTAAAATGGTTTATGCCACATGTTCTATTTTACCTTCTGAAAATGAAAAACAAGTAGAAAATTTTCTAACTTCGGAAGAAGGAAAAGATTTCAAATTTGTAAAAGATAAAAAAATATTATCGCATCAATCTGGTTATGACGGCTTTTATATGGCTTTATTAGAACGAAACTAAAAAATCATTGAATGAAACAAATTTACCTTCTTGCTTTATTAATTTCTAGTCTATCCTTTGCACAAATACCAGCTAATTATTACGATAGTGCAAACGGCCTGTCTGGGTATGCTTTAAAAACCGAATTAAAAAATATTATATCTAATGGTCATCAAGCGCGTTTATATGATCAACTGTACGATGGCAACGGCATCCCAGGTTCTAATGGTTATATCGATACGCATTCTGATGTTGCTGTAGCTTCTGGTAATAATTACGAGAATGATGGAACTATTTTAGATATGTACTCAGAATTTCCATTTGGTCCAGACGATTACAATTATACACATGGAGTTAATCAGTGCGGTAATCAAAGCGCTGAAGGCGATTGTTATAACAGAGAACATTTAGTGCCTCAATCCTCCTTCGATAGTGATTTTCCTATGCAAAGTGATATTCATCACGTGATACCAACAGATGGGCGTGTTAACAATTTTAGAGGGTCTCTTCCTTTTGGAGAGGTTGCAACAGCAGATTTTACATCACTTAATGGATCAAAAAGAGGTACAAGTAATGTTTCAGGATATTCGGGTTTAATGTTTGAACCTATTGATGAGTTTAAAGGCGATATCGCTAGAGCTCTACTCTATTTTGCTGTACGGTATGAAGATACTGTGGATGGCTATACGAGTTTTGATATGTTTAATGGCACCAATGATGAAGTTTTTTATCCTTGGGCGATTACACTTTTATTAGATTGGCACTACAACGTAGATCCTGTAGACCAAAGAGAACGCGATCGTAATCAAGCAGCTTACGCCTTTCAAAATAATGCAAATCCGTTTGTAGATCATCCTGAATATGCTGATATGATTTGGAATCCTACCGTTGATTCAGATCCACCAACAGCACCAACCAATCTATTGGCATCAAATCCTACTGTAAGCATTATTGACTTAAGTTGGACAGCCTCATCCGACAACGTAGGTGTTACGTCATATGATGTTTACAGAGACGGTGGAAATCCAGTAAGTACGTCTAACACAAGTATTACTATAACAGGTTTATCTCCTAATACAGAATACTGTTTTACGGTGTTTGCTAGAGATGCGGCATTAAACACTTCGCCAAGTAGTAATATAGCCTGCGAAACTACCGAACAAGGATCAACCACCACAAACGAACTTTTTATCTCAGAGTATATTGAAGGCTCAAGTAATAATAAAGCTATTGAAATCGCTAATTTTACTGGCAACACTGTTTCTCTTTCGTCATATACTATAGCACGAGATGTAAATAGTAATGGTACATGGGGCGCTTCCTTGCAACTAACTGGAAGTATTGCAAATATGGATGTTCACGTCATAACAAGAGGAGACGCATCCGGATCCTTTACAGCAGTAGCAGATCAACTATCTAGTGGAGATGCCATGTCCTTTAATGGTAATGATCCTGTAGGCTTATTTAAAAATGGAACCCTAATAGATATTTTCGGAACTTTCGGTGGGTCTAACGATTACACCAACGAAACCTATAGACGAAAACCATCAGTTGCTGGACCCAGCACAGCTTTTGATCTATCAGGTGAATGGGATGTTTTCTCAACTGATATTGTTGATGATCTTGGAAGTCACTCTCAATTACTTTCCATCGTAGATTCTCAACGTTCAGAATTACGCATTTATCCTAATCCTGCAAGTGGAAGCAATATCAATATTGGCATTCAAAAAACCATTGACTATAAAATTTATAATGTATTAGGTAGTGTGGTTACAAGTGGTAAATCTAACAACGGTAAAATAAACATAGAAAGTCTAAAACCAGGCGTCTACCTTATTCAGTTTAATGACAATTATCTAACCGTTTCAAAAAAATTGATTCGGAATTAAAAAATGAGTTTTCATCTATGGACTCATCACTAATAAATCATATTGAATCACAACTTGGCGAACCCATAAAAAATTACCAAACGGTATCTGGTGGTGACATTTCTGAAGCATACAAACTAACTACAAATTCAGCGGTTTTTTTCTTAAAGATTCATAGTAGTCCTAACGCTCTTACAATGTTTGAAGCAGAGAAGGCTGGTTTAATGTTGATATCTTCCACAAATACGATTAAAACACCTAAAATTTTACTCTGTGGATCTTTTAAAGAATGGACTTTTTTAGTTATGGAATTTATAGCTTCTAAATCACCAAATTCAAAAGATTTTAAATTACTAGGACACAAACTTGCAGAACTCCATCAAATAACTTCTAATAATTTTGGCTTAACTAATGACAATTTTATTGGTAGCTTGCCTCAATTCAACACGTTAAATAGTACCTGGAGCACATTCTATTGTCATCAAAGATTACAACCACAGCTTCGGCTTGCGCAAAACAAAAAATTGCTTAATCCCAACGAATGTCCTGATGAATTGGTTATTCTCAATCGGATGGAAGAATTGTGTAAAAATATAAAACCTTCATTACTACATGGCGATCTATGGAGCGGAAATTATCAAATATCTAAAGATGGCACTCCTTATCTCATTGATCCAGCTGTGTTTTATGGGCATAATGAAGTAGACATCGCCATGAGTTTACTTTTCGGAGGTTTTGGAGATTCATTTTACACAGCTTACTTCAATACATTTAAAAAAGACAAGGGTTTCGATGACCGAATTCAATTGTATCAATTATACTATTATTTGGTGCATCTCAATTTATTCGGTAGGTCCTATTATCCTGCAGTAGCACAGATTTTAAAACAACAATTTAAGATGTGAATTAAAGGTGGATAACTTAAAATATGTTGTCCGTGTTGTTAGATATTAATCATGAAAAATAACCTAAATTTGCGTTTTAATAATCGCAATACCTGTATCCTAAAATGATTTACTTCTTTGGCCACCAAAACAGCAAAGTTTTTGCTGTTCAAGCAACA
>JABDIQ010000303.1 GCA_013003655.1 Winogradskyella sp.
AACTTTACGAAGCCTTTTGTTATGTTTTTGTCTTTTTGGCACTCTATTATTTTTATTGGAAAACAAAGAAGGGCGAACAACGCGGCTTTCTATTTGGCTTGTTTTTACTTTTACTTTGGACCGTTAGGTTCTTTGTTGAATTTCTCAAAGAAGCACAAAATGAAGAGCGTGCAGATTGGCTACTAAATACAGGTCAATTATTAAGCATCCCTTTCATAATTATAGGTTTATATTATATGTTTATGTATAAACCAAAAAAGGCATAGTTAAAATCGTGATGTTGCGTTTTACCTATTTCTTATTACTTTCTTTTATGTTCATTTCATTGAATTCCTGTAAAGAATCTAATAATTCTTCATTGGCCATTCAAGATGTAATTTCATTTAAAAAAGAAGGTAGTTTACATTTAATTCAAAAAGAATCAGATTCAATTCTTAAAACTATTGATATTGAAGTAGCACGAGATGAATTTGAAATACAAACAGGGTTAATGTATAGAAATGACTTGGGTACATCACAAGGCATGTTGTTTATTTTTCCAGAAGAATCACATAGAAGTTTTTACATGAAGAACACACGTCTTCCATTAGATATCATTTATATCAGTGCTTCAAAAGAAATTGTAAGTATTATTAAAAATGCAAAACCTTTTGATGAAACGTCATTACCTTCTGATCTCCCAGCTCAATATGTTTTGGAAATTAATGGTGGTCTTGCTGATGAATGGCAGATTGGTATAGGTGATACTATAAAATTTGAGCTTTATTAAGTGAACACTTTAAATCAGGCAACAAAAAAAGACTTTATCATAATTTGACAAAGTCTTTTTAGTTAATGTTTTAAACCTGTTATTGGTCTTCTTCTTTCGGCTTATCCTTTAAAGATTCTGCCGCATCTCCTTTTTTAGCCGTATCATACATTATTGGAGTTGCAATAAAAAGCGATGAGTATGTACCTACGATAACACCAACAATCAATGCAAATAGTAATCCTCTCAACGAGTCTGCACCAAATATGAACATTGCCAATAACACCACAATTGTAGTAAGTGATGTATTCAATGTTCTACTCAACGTGCTATTTAATGAATGGTTTATTGTTTTGTCTAGTGACCAACTGTGATGCTCATTAAGAAACTCTCTAATTCTATCAAACACTACTACTGTATCATTTAATGAGTAACCAATAACGGTTAGTATCGCGGCAATAAACGCTTGATCTATTTCCATACTAAATGGCATGAATTTCCAAGTAATAGAGAAAATACCTAATACTATTAAAACATCATGGAACACTGCAGCCACAGCACCTAGAGAGAACTGCCACTTTTTAAATCTAATCAAGATGTATAAGAATACGACAACAAGTGATCCTAGTATAGCCCATACAGATGAATTTTTAATGTCATCGGCAATTGTTGGACTCACTTTACTAGACGACATTTTACCTACCTTTCTATCACCTGATCCTTCTAGAAATTCCTCGTACTTAATGCCATCTGGCAAATAAGTACGTAACGCTTCAAACAACTTAGACTGTACTTCTTCATCAGCTTCTGTACTATTATCTTCAACTTTGTACTTTGTTGAAATCTTAAGCTGGTTAGCACCACCGATGGTTTTTACTTCAGCAGAACCAAATACTTCATTAAGATCGGCTTTAACTTCTTCTGTACTCATCTCCTGTGCAAAACGTACTTGGTATGTTCTTCCACCTACAAAATCAATTCCTTGGTCTAGCCCTGTTGTGAATAATGATGTAAGTCCGCCAGCAATGATAAGAGCTGAGATCACGTATGCGATCTTTCGCTTTCTTAAGAATTTAATATTTACATTTTTGAAGAGGTTCTTGGTTAAACCTGTTGCAAAATCTAAATTTCCACCTCTATTTACATACCAATCAATAAGTAATCTTGTTATAAAAATAGCGGTAAATAATGAGGTTAAAATACCTATGATTAAGGTAGTTGCGAAACCTTTAATTGGTCCTGTAC
>JABDIQ010000313.1 GCA_013003655.1 Winogradskyella sp.
CCAAACAACTCTCAAACGTATTTAGACAATCTGTAATTCCTTGGATACATTTAGACGGTGAATCTACTGATAGAATTATAGAACAAGTTAAACGATGCCCTTCGGGAGCATTACAATTTAAACTTAACAATAAAAATGTTGCTTAATAGTGCTGAACTGCAACAAAAGACCCCTTGAAAATTCAAGGGGTCTTTTTTATTTATAAATTATTACAATTGCCTTAGTTAGCAACAACAATAAACTCGCTTCGTCTGTTCTGCTCGTGTTCTTCATCAGTACATTTAACACCATTTTTACACTGATTTGTTAACTGTGTTTCACCATAACCTTTACCCGTAATACGGTCTTTAGCAATTTCTCCTTTTGTTCGGATATAATTAATGGTTGATGTGTTTCTTCGTTGTGATAATTTAAGGTTATAGCTGTCACTTCCTCTACTGTCTGTATGTGATCTTACATCTATCTTTACAGATGGATACTCTTTCATATAAGCTATAATCTTTGCTAATTCTATTTCAGCATCTGGTCTAATAAAAGATTTGTCATAGTCAAAATAAATAGGGTTTAGATTTAATAATTTAAATAAATCGGTACCAACTTCGGCAGGTTTTGGCTCCAATGCTAAACGTAGCTGTAGTTTGTTATCACCATCTACAGTGAAAGATTGCTGATCTTCTTTAAATTTCTCTTTTTCTCCTAAGGCATTATAAGTATTAGCTTCCTTACAATCTAGTTCAAAACTAAAAGCACCGTCGTCATCTGATTCTAAATTGTGTAAAACATTAAAATCATTATCATAAATGGTTACGCTAGCATTGGTTATTAGATTTCCATCTAATTTGTTAACTACTGTTCCATCTACAATTACTGTACACTCTTCTACTATTGCCTTTAATTGCTTTACCTTATAGATATCGTCACTGCCTAAACCACCATCTCTATTAGAAGTGAAATATCCCAGTTTTGAATTGTCATCAATTATAAATGCAAAATCATCTTTTTTACTATTTACTGGTTTACCTAAATTGTATATGTTATCGTCAGTTGGATTTGATGGATCTAAACATACAAACACATCTAAATTACCTAAACCCAAATGACCATCTGATGAAAAATAAAGGTGTCCGCTTTCACTTATAAACGGAAACGTATCTCTACCTTCAGTATTTATTCTATCTCCTAAATTTCTTGGTGAACTATAACTGCCATCAGCATTAATATCAACAACATACAAATCGCTTAATCCTTTTGTTCCAGGCATATCTGACGCAAAATATAATTTTGTGTTATCTGGAGATAATGCTGGATGAGCTACTGAATATTCTTTATTATTAAAAGGTAATTCTTCTGCATTGACCCAAGTATCACCTTCTCTTGTGGCTTTGTATAGTTTAAGTCTTATGATGCCATTTTCATCCTTTTGATATCCATTACTATAACTATTTCTGGTGAAGTACATAGTTTTACCATCCTTGGTTATAGCGGTTGTTGACTCATTGTATTTGTTATTAAAATCGTTCTTAAGTCTTTGTGCTACAATGAGGTCTCCATTTTCAGCAACAAGAGCAGTGAACAATTCTAAAAAGGGTAATCCTGTCCAGGTATGAGTTCTTTTTACTGCTACCCCATTTTCTCTAGATGATGCAAAAATTACGCCTCGATCTCCATAGGCAGCGGCAAAATCTGAAAATTCAGAGTTTATTGAAACAGTATCAATATTAAATCTATTAGACTGTAATTCTATACGTTCAACATAATTAGGCTCATACTTTAAATCTGCGGCCCTTGTATCATCATTATTAAGTTCGTATAGCTTTTGTAACCACTCGTCCGATTTACTATAATCACCAATTGCCTTTAAAGCTTGAGCATACTTAAAATAATATTCTCCTTTTATTTGATTTAAATCTTGCTTCATCAATTCGCCATACCAAATGGCAGCATTATTCATATTAGAATTTTCATAATATGAATCTGCTAGATTGGCATATAACTCAGGACTTTCTTCCCCTTTCCTGATAGCCTTTAGATAAATATCAATGGCATCATTGTACGCAAACACTTCGAACTTTTTATTCCCTTTTTCTGTTATCTTGTTTTGAGCAGATACTATATTTAGATTTATTGCTAAAAAAGTTACTATAAATGTAATTCTGTAAATTTTCATGTTGATCATTATTTGGTTTAGAAGAATCTAGGTGATATAATTCCATCCTTATTTCTAAAGAATTCCCATCGAAGAAAAATCTCGTGAGAGCCTGAATTAAATTGATTCAATTCTGTTGTTTCCCAGTCGTAGGCATATCCTATCATAAGATCATCAGAGATCTGAAATCCTGCCAATCCGCTTAAAGCTGCATCCCATCTATATGCCAGACCTAAGGTTAATTTTTCATTAAATAAGAAATTTGCAGATAGATCTGCTTGCAAAGGTGCTCCTTCTACTGCCTTAAATAATACTGCTGGCTTTAGTTTTGTAGTGCTACTTAAATTAAATACATAACCTGCAATTAAGTAATGATTTATATTATCTCTAGATAAATACGATATTCCTTCCGCACCGTTGTCATAAAATTTTCTACGTAATAATGTAGGTACAGAATATCCTAGATAAAATTTATCCGTATAATAATAAAATCCAAAGCCAACATTGGGTGAAAACCGATTGTCTATATTGCTGTTGGATGTAAATCCGTCATCTGATGTGTCTTCTGGATTTGCCTTAGAAAAATCTATATTTAATAAATGAGCTCCTGCCTTTATACCAAAGGCTAATTTTGCATCTTCTGAAGTATTTATGGTATAAGAAAAATCTACATCTATATAGGTTTCATCTTGAACCCAAATTTCATCTTTTACCAAAGATACACCTAAACCTAATTTCTCATTTCTAAGCGGAGAGTGACCAGCCATAGTAAATGTTCT
>JABDIQ010000315.1 GCA_013003655.1 Winogradskyella sp.
GACTTGGGACGTATGGTATTAAACCCAGATGCGGTTGTTCGTTCTCGTGGTGTGATGGAAAAATGTTCTATGTGTATTCAAATGACACAAAAAACTATTCTTGATGCTAAACGTGATGGACGTGCCATTAAGGATGGTGATTTCCAAACAGCATGTTCTGCTGCTTGTAGCAACGGCGCAATGACTTTTGGAGATATTAATGATAAGGAAAGTAAAGTTGCAAAACTTAAAGAAGATAATCGTATGTATCACTTATTAGAAAGTGTTGGTACTAAGCCTAATGTGCAGTATCAAACTAAAGTGAGAAATACAACTGAAGTATAAATCTAATTAAAGAATCAATTATATACTTATGGCGTCTCATTACGAAGCACCTATTAGAAGACCTTTAGTTACAGGTGAAAAATCATACCACGACGTTACTGTGGATGTTGCAGCACCTGTTGAAGGAAAAGCGAATAAACAATGGTGGATAGTATTTTCTATTGCACTTGCCGCTTTTCTTTGGGGAATTGGATGTATCATTTATACGATATCTACAGGTATTGGAACTTGGGGTTTAAATAAAACCGTAGGTTGGGCTTGGGATATCACTAACTTCGTATGGTGGGTTGGTATTGGTCACGCGGGAACACTAATCTCTGCGGTACTATTATTATTCCGTCAAAAATGGAGAATGGCAATTAACCGTTCTGCTGAAGCCATGACAATTTTCTCTGTTGTTCAAGCAGGTTTATTCCCAATCATTCACATGGGACGACCTTGGTTAGGATACTGGGTTTTACCAATTCCAAATCAATTTGGTTCGTTATGGGTAAATTTTAACTCACCGTTACTTTGGGATGTATTTGCAATTTCTACGTATTTATCGGTTTCACTTGTGTTTTGGTGGACAGGATTATTACCAGATTTCGCCATGTTAAGAGATAGAGCTATCAAGCCTTTTCAAAAAAAAATATATTCATTATTAAGTTTCGGATGGTCTGGACGTGCAAAAGATTGGCAACGTTTTGAAGAAGTGTCTTTGGTACTTGCTGGTTTAGCAACACCGTTAGTACTTTCTGTACATACTATTGTATCATTTGACTTTGCAACTTCAGTTATTCCTGGTTGGCATACAACAATATTCCCACCTTACTTTGTTGCTGGTGCAGTATTCTCAGGATTTGCTATGGTAAACACGCTTCTTATTATAATGAGAAAAGTGTGTAACCTTGAAGATTATATTACAGTGCAACATATCGAATTAATGAACATTGTAATTATGATTACAGGTTCTATAGTTGGTGTAGCATATATTACCGAATTATTTATTGCATGGTATTCTGGTGTAGAATATGAGCAATATGCTTTCTTAAACAGAGCAACAGGACCTTATTGGTGGGCGTATTGGGCAATGATGACGTGTAATGTGTTCTCTCCACAGTTTATGTGGTTTAAAAAATTAAGAACAAGTATCATGTTCTCTTTCTTTATTTCTATTGTGGTAAATATAGGTATGTGGTTTGAGCGTTTTGTAATTATTGTAACCTCGTTACATAGAGATTACTTACCATCATCATGGACCATGTTCTCGCCAACTTTTGTAGATATTGGGATTTTTATTGGAACTATTGGATTCTTCTTTGTATTATTCTTATTATACTCAAGAACATTCCCAGTAATTGCACAAGCAGAGGTTAAAACGATTTTGAAATCATCTGGTGAACGTTATAAAAACATTAGAGAAAGAGGAGATAGCTTAGTAGGAACAGGTGCTGATGCAAGAACATCTGGTAACACAGTTTCTAAACCTGTAACCAAAGCAAAAGAAGCATCAGAAGGAGATAATTCAGAAAAAGTTAATAATCTTTTAGGAAGTATTGGAAGTTTTGATGCTGATACTCAAACAGCTGATGATTTAAAGAAAGTAAATGGTATCGGGCCTAAAATGGAAGAAGTGCTAAATAGCATTGGTATTTACACTTTTCTTCAAGTTAGTAAGATGACTAAAAAAGAATATGATTTGTTAGACAGTATCACTGGTACTTTCCCTGGAAGGGCAGAACGTGATGATTGGTCTGGACAAGCTAAAAAATTAATAAACTAAACATAGTCAATGGAAGCTTCAAAAGTTATTCACGCTATTTATACTGATGATGATGTATTAATGTCGGCTGTTAAAAAAGTTAAGGCAGAAAGATATCATATCGAAGAAATATATACGCCATTTCCAGTTCACGGACTAGACAAAGCAATGGGTTTAGAGCCAACACGGATAGCTATTACAGCATTTATATATGGATTAATTGGATTAACAGTGGCGATATTAATGATGAATTTTATAATGATTGAAGATTGGCCTCAAGATATTGGAGGAAAACCAAGTTTTAGTTATTTAGAAAATATGCCGGCTTTTGTACCTATTATGTTTGAACTTACGGTGTTTTTTGCTGCGCATTTAATGGTAATTACTTTTTACCTTCGTAGTAGAATGTGGCCATTTAAAAATGCCGAAAACCCAGATCCAAGAACTACTGATGACCATTTTTTAATGGAAATTGCAGTTCACGGAAATGAAAAAGAACTAGAAAGTTTACTTGCAGAAACTGGAGCAGTCGAAATTAACTTAGTTGATAAAGCCCATTAATAATACATATGAAAAGCTTAATTAAAATATTAGTAATAGCAGTAGTTTTAGTAGCTGTGTCATGTAAAAAAGATACCGCTCCTAACTATCAATTCATGCCAAACATGTATGAATCTGTTGGGTATGAAACGTATGGAGAAGCCGCGTTTCCTGATGGTGTAGAAGCACAATTACCAGCTCAAGGCTCAATTCCAAGAGGCTATGTTCCTTTTGATATTGAAAACTCAACGGCTGGTTATGAATTAGCGAAGACTACGTTAAAATCGCCATTGGATTCAATGCAAGTAGATTTAGAAAGAGGGAAAGTGCTTTATGATATCTACTGTGGAATTTGTCATGGAAATAAAGGCGATGGACAAGGTATGTTAGTCAAGCGTGAAAAAATATTAGGTATACCTAGTTACGCTGACGTGGGTAGAGCAATAAATGAAGGAAGTGTTTATCACACAATTTATTATGGTAAAAATGCCATGGGATCTTATGCGAACCAATTAAATGAAGAAGAGCGTTGGCAAGTGGTATCGTACGTGTTGAAATTAAAAGTTGATTTAGAAAAGTAAGATTGATAAGATTATTATAGATATGTATACATTTTCAAATAAATTAAAGACATTTTCTTTCATTCTAATGATTTTAGGAGCATTAGGTGTTGGTTATGGTTTTATGACATCTCATAAATCTTTAGATGAAGTAAAAACAATGCTAGCGGAAGAAGCATCTGCTCATGGTGGAGGTCATGCTGAAGAAGCTACACATGCTGTTCAGGAAGCTCAATCTGATAATCATGCTGAAGAATCACATGGTGAAGAGGCAATTCATGCAGACGAAGTTCATCACGATGACGCACACGCTGAACACGTTATGCATCAAATAGCAAACAGACCTTGGTCTGCGCTATATGTAGCCGCTTTTTTCTTTATGATGATAGCGTTAGGAGTTTTAGCATTTTATGCGATTCAAATAGCCTCGCAGGCAGGCTGGTCTCCAGTATTATTTAGAGTAATGGAAGGTATTACTGCGTATGTGCTTCCAGGCACTTTAATAGTTTTAGGAATTGCAGCAGCATCAGGCACTTTAGGTCATTATAATTTATTCATTTGGATGGACCCTGAGGTAGTAGCACATGATAAATTAATTGCAGGAAAATCAGGTTTCTTAAACCTTCCATGGTTTATTATTCGTGGATTAATTTTTATCGCAGGATGGAGTTTGTACCGTCATTTTTCACGTAAATTCTCAATTGCTCAAGATACAGCAGAAGATAAAAGTAACTTCAAAAAATCGTTTCGTATTTCTGCGGCATTTTTAGTATTCTTTATTTATACGGAATCAATGATGTCTTGGGATTGGATAATGAGTGTTGATCCACATTGGTTTTCAACTTTATTTGGATGGTATGTTTTTGCTAGTATGTTTGTAAGTGGTATTACTGTGATAGCATTAATTACTATATACTTAAAATCTAGAAATTATTTAGAGTTTGTAAATGAAAATCATTTACATGATGTAGCCAAGTTTATGTTTGCATTTAGTATTTTTTGGACATACTTGTGGTTTTCTCAATTCATGCTTATTTGGTATTCAAATATTCCAGAAGAGGTAACTTATTTTGTAACGAGATTCCAAGATTATAAATTACCATTCCTTGGAATGGTAGTTATGAACTTTGTATTTCCGATATTAATGTTAATGAATGCCGATTACAAACGAATTCCGTGGTTTGTAGTAATGGCAGGTTTAGTTATTTTATTTGGACACTATATTGATATATTCAATATGATTATGCCAGCTACAGTAGGGGATAGATGGTTTATAGGAATTCCAGAAATAAGTTCAGTATTACTTTTCGCGGGATTATTCATATTTATAGTATTTACTGCTTTAACAAAAGCACCATTACTTGTAAAAGGATATCCTTTTAGAAAAGAAAGTGAAGAATTTCATTATTAATTAGATATAAATAAAGACGAACGATACCAATGACTGCTTTATTAACAATTATAGTTTTAGTATTTATTTTAGTTGCCATTTGGCAAATGGTAAAGATTTTCGATTTGGCACAAGCTAAGAACGAAAATGTAATACCTGGAGTCGCAACTGATAAGGATAATACCATGAATGGATATTTAATGATGGGCTTTTTAGCCTTCATTTATATCATAACCATTGTATGTTTTGTAAAATGGGGTGATTTACCACTCATGTCGAACTCTGCTTCCGAGCATGGTCCAACTCTTGATAATTTGATGGTTATTTCGATGGTAATTATTTTTATCGTTCAAACAATTACTCAGTTTTTATTGCACTATTTTGCTTATAAGTATAAAGGTGAAAAAGGGAAAAAAGCATTATTCTTTGCTGACAACAATAAATTAGAACTTATTTGGACCATTATACCTGTAATTGTTTTAGCCGGTTTAATTATTTATGGTTTAAATACCTGGATTAATATAATGGGTGTTGACGAAAGTGATGATCCATTAGTAGTAGAATTATATGCCCAACAGTTTAACTGGAAAGCTAGATATGGTGGTGCTGATAATACTTTAGGAAAATCAAACGTTCGTTTAATTGATATAGACCGAGCAAATATCTTAGGTTTAGATGAATCTGATCCGAATGCACAAGATGATGTAATAACTACAGAATTACATTTGCCAGTTGGCCGTCCGGTATTATTCAAAATGCGTTCTCAAGATGTTTTACATTCAGCATACATGCCACATTTTAGGGCACAAATGAATTGCGTACCCGGGATGATTACCCAGTTTGGTTTTACGCCAACTGTAACTACTGTTGATATGCGTGCAACTCCGGAAATGGTAGAAAAAGTTAAAAATATTAATAAAATTAGAGTTGAAAACAGTAAACCATTAGTTGCTAAAGGAGAAGAAGCTTTAGAGCGTTATGAGTTTGACTATTTATTACTTTGTAATAAAATTTGCGGGAAATCACACTACAATATGCAAATGAAGATTGTAGTTGAAACACAGGAGGAATATGATGCTTGGATGCAAACACAAAAAGAATTTAAAGATTCTTTAATTAACTAATTCATAAAGATAAAAACGATAAAAGATTATGTCAGCACACGCAGATAACCACGCTCACGACGACGATCACGGACATCATCATAAAGAAACGTTTGTAACTAAATATATATTTAGTCAGGACCATAAGATGATTGCTAAACAGTATCTTATAACAGGTACTATTATGGGCGTTATAGGTGTATTAATGTCTATGATGTTTCGTATGCAAATTGCATGGCCAGAAGAACCAAATGTGTTATTTGAAGCATTATTAGGTAAATGGGCACCAGAAGGGGTAATGGATGCTGATATTTATTTAGCGCTTGTTACCATTCATGGTACAATCATGGTATTCTTTGTATTAACAGCAGGTTTAAGTGGTACGTTTAGTAATTTGTTAATTCCATTACAAATTGGAGCGCGAGATATGGCATCTGGTTTTTTAAATATGGTGTCATACTGGATGTTTTTCTTATCGAGCGTAATCATGGTACTATCTTTATTTGTTGAGGCAGGACCGGCAGCGGCGGGTTGGACAATTTATCCTCCGTTAAGTGCATTACCAATGGCTCAAGGTGGCTCAGGAATGGGAATGACCTTATGGTTAGTATCTATGGCAATATTTATTGCTTCATCATTATTAGGATCGCTTAATTATATAGTAACAGTTATTAATTTGCGTACAAAAGGAATGTCTATGACAAGGCTTCCACTTACAATTTGGGCGTTTTTCATTACAGCTGTAATAGGAGTTATTTCTTTCCCAGTGTTATTATCTGCTGCATTATTGTTAATAATGGATAGAAGTTTTGGAACATCATTCTTCTTATCTGATATATTTATTCAAGGTGAAGTATTGCATTATCAAGGAGGTTCACCGGTATTATTCGAACACTTATTTTGGTTTTTAGGACACCCAGAAGTTTATATTGTAATACTGCCAGCAATGGGTCTTGTTTCCGAAATTATGGCATCGAGTTCACGTAAACCTATATTTGGGTATAGAGCGATGATTGCTTCTATATTAGCAATAGCATTTCTTTCAACAATTGTTTGGGGTCATCATATGTTTATTTCAGGAATGAATCCATTCTTAGGATCTGTGTTTACTTTTACAACCTTATTGATTGCAATTCCGTCTGCTGTAAAAGCATTTAACTGGATAACTACACTATGGAAGGGTAATTTACAGTTGAATCCTGCTATGCTATTTTCTATAGGATTTGTGTCTACTTTTATTACTGGCGGATTAACAGGAATTATATTAGGAGATAGTGCATTAGATATTAATGTACATGATACTTATTTTGTAGTAGCTCACTTTCATTTAGTTATGGGTATATCGGCGTTATATGGTATGTTCGCTGGAATATATCATTGGTATCCAAAAATGTTTGGTAGAATGCTTAACAAAAATTTAGGGTATATTCATTTTTGGGTAACGGCTGTTTGTGCCTACGGTGTGTTTTTCCCAATGCACTTTATAGGAATGGCAGGATTGCCTCGTCGTTATTATACAAATAGTAATTTTCCTTTATTTGATGATCTAGCTAATGTTAATGTGATTATAACAATTTTTGCATTAATTGGTGGTGTCGTGCAGATACTATATTTATATAATTTCTTTGCAAGTATATTCTATGGAAAGCGAACAGTCCAAAATCCATGGAAATCTACTACTTTGGAATGGACAGCACCAATAAAGCATATTCATGGAAATTGGGAAGGCGAGATTCCACACGTTCATCGTTGGGCTTATGATTATAGTAAACCTGGACATGATGTAGATTTTGTTCCTCAAAATATTCCTTTAAAAGAGGGAGAAGAAGAACTTCAACATTAATTTTATGTTACTT
>JABDIQ010000331.1 GCA_013003655.1 Winogradskyella sp.
AAATCTAAATTTCCACCTCTATTTACATACCAATCAATAAGTAATCTTGTTATAAAAATAGCGGTAAATAATGAGGTTAAAATACCTATGATTAAGGTAGTTGCGAAACCTTTAATTGGTCCTGTACCAAATACAAATAATATTAATGCTGTTAAACCTGTTGTAATGTTAGCATCTAATATAGAAGATAATGCATTTGCAAATCCATCTTTTATAGATTCTTTTTGCCCTTTACCTTTAGCTATTTCTTCTCGAATTCTTTCAAAGATTAGCACGTTTGCATCCACCGAGATACCTATGGTAAGTACAATACCCGCAATACCAGGTAACGTAAGTACTGCTCCTAGTCCTGATAGTACTCCAAAAATGAGAAGTATGTTTAGTAACAAGGCGATATCTGCAAATATTCCAGACTTGCCATAATAAAATACCATCCAAAGCAATACAAATGCCAAGGCTAATAAAAATGATTTAGTACCACTGTCAATAGCTTCCTGCCCTAATGATGGACCAACTTCTTCTGCCTGAACAATTTCAGCAGAAGCCGGTAACTTACCTGCTCTTAATACGTTGGCTAAATCCACAGCCTCATTAAGCGTAAATGCTCCAGATATTTGCGAGTTACCACCAGCAATTGGGCCAGTTGTTACACTAGGTGCTGAGTAAACTATTTCGTCTAATACTATAGCGATATAACCCTGAGTTTCATATGCTCTTCGGGTCATGTCTTCCCAAATCTTTGCACCTTTGGCATTCATTTGCATACTTACAGCAGGACGACTTCTTTGATCGTAATCTTGTCTGGCATCCGTAATAACGGCACCACTTAATTCTGGTTCTCCTTCTCTATTATTTTTAATGGCATATAGCTCAATAAACTCACTTTCTTTAGATTGAATTCCCCATACAAACTTGGTATAACGCATCTCTGCAGGCAATAAGGCTCTATTAGCAGGATCGTTAAGTTGCTCCATTACAAAATCTTTATCTTGAGCTAAAAAGATTCCTATTATTGGTCCACCATTACCAAAGCTCTGGATTCCGAGTGGATTAACATTTTGTACGTTAGTTGAATCTGATTCTATTTGACCAGTCAGCAAATCAATTGCACTGTCCGTAGAATCTTGCTCTTCTACACCTTCTTCTTTCTCATCATTGGCTTCAGCTTTATCGACTAATGCTTGATTAACTTGTAATACATACGACGCTAAATCTTCGGTTTTATAAGTTTCCCAAAACTGAAGTTGTGCTGTTTTAGTAACGAGGTCTTTAACGCGCTGAATATCTTTTGCGCCAGGCAATTCTAGAAGTATTCTTCCTGAATTTCCTAATCTTTGAATATTTGGAGATGTAACACCAAATTTGTCAATACGTTTACGCAGTACTTCAAATGCGGATACAATGGATTCATCTATTTTAGTTCTAATGACAGATTTTACTTCGTCATCTGACATATTAAACTGAATCTCATCACTTAAGGTTCGGTTGGCAAAAATATCTGGTGAGGCTAATTTGGTATCCCCTTTTATGGCATCGAATGCCGTAAAGAAAGATTCTACATATGGATCTTGCGAATCTTTTTGCAGTTCTGTAGCATCATCTAAAGCTTTATTAAATACAGGATCTTTACTGTTATTTGCTAAACCTTTTAATATATCTTTTACAGATATTTGCAAAATAACATTAATACCACCTTTAAGGTCAAGACCTAGATTCATGGCATTTTCTTTTACCTCATTATAGGTAAAGTTTTTAAGTCCAAGGTTATAGACTTCTTCATTGCCTAAAGAATCCAAGTACCTAACTTCTTCAACATTTATCTCTTCAAAAGTATCGAACTTACTTTTAGCAATTTCCTGAGCCTGATCCTCTATTTGATTCGCTTTAAAGGTAAACGATAATTGATAAATACTTACCAATCCAAATAAGAGTGCAAACAGTTTAATCAATCCTTTGTTTTGCATTCTAGTCTATTTTTACAAAATTTTTTAAAACGTGCAAATATATGATTTCAATGCACAAATGCCAATAGATTGAA
>JABDIQ010000024.1 GCA_013003655.1 Winogradskyella sp.
ATTAAGACATCAAATAGTGTTTTCAACTGTAAACATTTAGTTATTGCAACAGGGAGTAATCCAAAAATCTGGAAATTACTTAAAGATTTAGGACACACTATTAATCCACCAGTACCTTCGTTATTTACGTTTCATGTTGATGATAAGCGTATAAATGACATTCCGGGAGTAGTGGCAAAACAAGTTCATATTACGGTTCCAGGCACTTCATTAGAATCAGATGGACCATTGTTAATAACACATACAGGTTTAAGTGCGCCAGCAGTATTAAAATTATCTGCTTATGGTGCAATAGAATTTGCTAAATGCAACTATGAGTTTAAAATACAGATCAATTTTATAAATCATGACAGAGAAGAAACCGTATTAGAACTTAAAGAAGTTAAACAGACCTTAGCCAAAAAGCAAGTTGCAAATAGCCCACAATTTAATTTGCCAAAACGGTTATGGGAACAACTCGTTTTAGCGGCATCTATTGGCCAAAAAGAGCGATGGGCTGATATTAATAAAGAACAATTAGAAAATTTAGCTGCGCAATTGTGTGAAGCAAGCTTTTTAGTAAAAGGGAAAAGTACTTTTAAAGAAGAGTTTGTAACCGCTGGTGGTGTTGAACTTAAAGAAGTAAATTTTAAAACATTCGAAAGTAAAATAATCCCTAATCTTTATCTAGCAGGTGAAGTTTTAAATATAGATGCGGTTACTGGAGGCTTTAACTTTCAGAATGCCTGGACAGGAGCTTACATAATTTCAAAATCAATAATGATATGAAAACATACATCGCCTTATTGAGAGGTATAAATGTAGGTGGACATAAAAAGTTGCCGATGGCAGACTTACGTCAACTGCTCGAAACAACAGACTACATGGATGTAAAAACGTATATTCAAAGTGGTAATGTGGTTTTTAAATCAAGTGAGTCTAGCACTATCAAAATTGAGCAAAGTATAAAAAATGCCATTATGGATCGTTTTGGATATGATGTTACAGTTATGGTAAAAACTAA
Source organism: Winogradskyella sp. (assembly GCA_013003655.1). GTDB lineage: Bacteria > Bacteroidota > Bacteroidia > Flavobacteriales > Flavobacteriaceae > JABDIQ01. The sequence goes on from JABDIQ010000024.1 coordinate 1,004, forward strand.
ACAGGATTTACAGCAGATTTTTAAGTTATGTCCGTTTGATGAAGATAAAAAGAAAGCGAGTTATTTTGCCTTGTTTAAAAATGAATTAAACAAAGATTTAATTGAGGTGGCCAAGCAAAAGACTTATCCTGATGAAGAATTTGAAATAACAGATAGCTGCATTTATTTTTACTGCGCAAACGGTTACGGCAGAGCTAAATTCAATCTCAATTATTTCGAACGATTGTTTAAATCTGAAGCTACAGCCCGAAATTATAATACCATGGTTAAATTAATAAGTATGGCTGAAGCCTTGGAACATTAACATTGAGAAAATACGTATTTTTGCACCTCAATTTATTAGGAAATGACAGAACAAGATTTTGTACTAAAATCATATAAGCCATCTGTAGAAAAAGGTTCGGTGAAGTGGTCCTCGCCGAGTAATATTGCGTTGGTGAAGTATTGGGGCAAAAAAAAGAATCAGATTCCAGAAAATCCATCTATAAGTTTTACACTCAATGATTGCAAAACAGTAACTGAATTATCCTTTACTCTAAAAAATGAGGATAAAATAAGCTTCGATATTTACTTTGAAGGCGAGAGAAGTGAAAGTTTTAGACCTAAGATTGAAACATTTTTTGAGAGAATAGCACCATACGTACCCTTTATAAAGTCCTATCATTTTAAGATTGAAACAACTAATACATTTCCGCACAGTTCAGGTATAGCCTCTTCAGCATCAGGAATGAGTGCATTGGCCATGTGTATTATGAGTTTAGAGAAACAATTAATCCCTGAGATGACAGACGCCTATTTTAATAGAAAGGCCTCATTTTTAGCAAGACTTGGAAGTGGTAGTGCATGTCGCAGTATTGAAGGAGATCTTGTAGTTTGGGGAACGCATAAAAATGTTGAAAAAAGTTCAGATCTCTATGGTGTTAAATTAGAACAAGAGCTTCACGACGTTTTTAAAGACTATCAGGATACTATTTTGTTGGTTGACGAAGGTGAAAAGCAAGTGAGTAGCACAGTAGGCCATAACTTAATGCATGGGCACCCATTTGCGGCGCAACGGTTTAAACAAGCACATTCTAATCTTGATGAGTTGCTAAATATTTTAAAAACTGGTGAACTGGATAAATTTATTGCCATCGTAGAAAGTGAAGCACTAACACTTCATGCCATGATGATGACTAGTGCTCCTTACTATATTTTAATGAAACCCAATACCCTTAAAATAATTAATACAATCTGGGAATTTAGGGCAAAAACGGGCTCAAAAGTATGTTTCACCTTAGATGCTGGTGCTAATGTACATGTATTGTATCCTAAGTCTGAAAAGGCTAAAGTTTATGAATTCATTAAGACTCAGTTAGTTGCATATTGTCAAAATGGAGCTTATATTTGTGATGCAGTTGGGTTAGGTGCCAAACAATTGCATTAATCACTTAACCCCAAAAAACTATGAAAGGACCTCTATTCTATTCTAAAATTCTGTTATTCGGTGAATACGGAATCATCAAGGACTCTAAAGGCTTGTCCATTCCATACAATTTTTACAATGGTGCACTAAAGGTAGACGATAACCAAAGTGAAATAGCTAAGAAATCTAATGCTAGTTTAAAATCATTTGTGCAGTATCTAAAAACCTTAGATAAAAATATTGTTGATTTTGATTTCAATGCGTTATCAGAAGATATTGAAAAAGGAATGTACTTTGATTCGTCTATACCACAAGGCTACGGCGTCGGCAGTAGTGGTGCATTGGTTGCGGCAATCTATGATAAGTATGCTAATAATAAGATCACTGTTTTAGAGAATCTTACACGAGATAAATTATTAAAACTGAAATCTATATTTTCGGCTATGGAGTCATTCTTTCACGGAAAATCTTCAGGATTAGATCCACTCAATAGCTATTTAAGTCTTCCTATTTTAATAAAATCTAAAGATAATATTGAAGCTACAGGAATTCCGTCTCAAAAGACTGAAGGAAAAGGTGCTGTATTTTTATTAGATAGCGGTATTATTGGTGAAACTGCACCAATGGTTAGCATCTTCATGGAAAATATGAAACAAGAAGGTTTTAGGAGTATGCTGAAAGATCAGTTTATAAAACATACTGATGCTTGCGTAGATGATTTTTTAAAAGGTGATATTAAATCACTGTTTAAGAATACCAAGCAACTCTCTAAAGTAGTTTTAAACCATTTTAAACCTATGATACCGAAGCAATTTCATGAGCTATGGAAAAAAGGGATTGAAACCAACGAGTACTACTTAAAATTATGTGGCTCTGGTGGCGGTGGTTATATCTTAGGCTTTACAGAGGATATAGAAAAAGCTCGAAAAACACTTAAAGAGCATAAATTAGAGGTTGTTTACAACTTTTAGGCGGTGATGTCTGGTAATTAAACAGACAAGCAGTTTCCAATTCTCATTGTTATGTTAACTAGAAGACAGAAACACATTCTACTTAAATTTTTTAGTTTGTTTTCTGTAGTAAGAGGGTACAACATTCTCGTTGTTGTCATTGCTCAATATTTAGCTTCAGTCTATATTTTTGCATATGACAAACCAGTAGGTGAAGTTGTTTTTGATATTAACTTACTGGCTTTAGTATTGTCTTCATCAGCCACAATAGCGGCAGGCTATATTATCAATAATTTTTACGATTCAGAAAAAGATCTTATAAATCGTCCACAAAAGACGATGCTAGATAGATTAGTCAGTCAAAATACTAAACTATCGTTTTACTTTGTACTCAACTTTGTGGCATTAGTTTGTGCGAGTTATGTCTCATTTAAGGCTGTTCTATTTTTTGCACTTTACATTTTTGCTATTTGGTTTTATTCTCATCGATTAAAAAAACTCCCTATAGTTGGTAATTTGGTCTCATCAGTTTTAACCATAACGCCATTTTTTGCCATATTTATTTATTATAAGAATTTTGAAACTGTGGTTTTTGCTCAGGCTTTATTCTTGTTTATGCTGGTCTCCATGCGTGAGCTTACAAAGGATCTTGAAAACATTAAAGGCGATTTAGCTTTAGGTTATAATACGGTTCCAGTAGTGTACGGAGAGCGCGTATCTAAAATAATGCTATTAGTGGTAGGTGCACTAACCATAATATTAGCTCTTCTAATAACTCTATATTTTGAAATAGGACTTATGTATTATTTTTTCTACATAAGCATCATTTTATTGCTCATAAACTGTTCGCTTATTTGGAAAGCGAAGTCTAAAAAGCAATATTTAATCATTCATAATATATTTAAATTTATCATCGTTGCTGGCGTATTTTCCATTGTACTCATTGATTTAGATATATTATTAAATCGTTTCTCATGGATTACACATTAAAAGTAGCTTTAGCTCAAATTTCTCCTGTCTGGTTAGATAAGACTGCCACACTAAAAAAGGTAGAACAGTCAATAATCGATGCAGCTAAAGAAGGTGCCGAACTAGTGGTTTTCGGAGAAGCTTTAGTTCCTGGTTATCCATTTTGGTTAGCCTTGACAGGTGGTGCACAATGGAATACACAATTAAACAAAGAATTGCATGCAATTTATGTGTGTAATGCTATTTCTATTGAGAATGGTGAGCTTAATGCCATTTGTAAACTTGCCAAAATACATAAAATCGCTATCTATCTCGGAATTATTGAACGACCTTTAGATAGAGGTGGTCATAGTATCTACGCATCATTGGTTTATATCAATGCTAATGGGGAAATTAAATCCGTTCATAGAAAATTACAGCCAACATACGACGAGCGTCTAACCTGGTCTCCAGGTGATGGCAACGGTCTGCAGGTTCATCCATTAAAGGCATTTACAGTCGGTGGACTTAATTGTTGGGAGAATTGGATGCCACTTCCAAGAACTGCACTGTATGGTCAAGGTGAAAATTTACATGTCGCTGTTTGGCCTGGAAGCGACCATAATACAAAAGATATTACAAGATTTATAGCGAGAGAGTCTCGATCGTTTGTAATTTCGGTATCGGCATTAATGACCAAAACAGATTTTCCTAAAAACACACCTTTTTATGAGGAAATTATAAAAGACGCTCCAACTACATTAGCTAACGGAGGCAGTTGTATTGCAGGTCCCGATGGTGAATGGATCATTGAACCCGTTTTGAATAAAGAAGGATTACTTGTAGCGACTTTAGATTTTAATAGAGTTTTAGAAGAGCGTCAAAATTTTGATCCAGTAGGCCATTATTCCAGGCCTGATGTTACTCAGCTGATAGTAAACAAAGAGCGACAAACAACTGTCAAAATTTCATAAAGCTGAATAATATTCTCATACCTTTGCAAAAAATAAGAACATGAGCAGACATCAAGGGAGTAATAGAAAGCGTAAAGTTTCAGGACGTCAAGGAGCAGGACAACGACGCAGCTTAGAACGTACAAGTGCAAATGGAAAGCATGATAGTTTGTCTCGTGGCAATGCACCTTTTAAATCTAAAACTGTTAAGAAGCAAAACGCTAATCTCGATGAGATTAGGTTGAATAAATACATTGCCAATTCAGGCATATGTTCTAGACGCGAAGCGGATGAGAATATTGCAATTGGCCTTGTTACAGTTAACGGTAAGATTGTTACCGAAATGGGTTACAAAGTAAAACTGAATGATGAGGTGAAGTTTGATGGAAGACGCATTAATCCAGAGCCTAAGGCCTATGTGCTTTTAAATAAACCAAAAGGTTTTGCAACCACCACAAGCGAAGGTAAAGGCAGAACAGTTATGGATCTCGTAGCGAATGCTACTAAAGCTAAGATTAAACCAATTGGTCGCTTAGGACGAAATTCTACAGGCTTATTATTATTTACAAATGACGATACTGTTGTAAAAAAATTCACCAACAGCAAGACAGGAGTGCCAAGATTATTTCATATTGAACTCGATAAGAATTTAAAATACGAAGATTTCAAAAAAATTCAAGAAGGATTTAAAATTGAAGGTAAATTAATTGCAGTAGAAGAAATAAGCTATATCGAAGGCGCTTCAAAAAATGAAATTGGCCTTAAAATTAAAAATACAGGAAACACAATTGTGCGTACTATTTTTGACGCATTTAATTATGATATCATAAAAATTGATTGTGTTGCCATAGGACATTTAACAAAAAAAGATCTACCAAGAGGTAATTGGAAGCTACTTTCCAATCAAGAAATTAATACATTAAAGATGTTGTAATCTATTTTGTTATAAAAGTAGTATTAGTTAGCTACATTAAAATTTTGTAATAGATTGATAATCAGTTATTTTAATTGATTTCAACAAACACTACTTGTAGGCGTAAAAAAAAATTAAAATTCGTTGTAAATTCAAAAATTTGTATTTCATTTGTACCCTATTTTAGCTGAGCATATTGAAACGTGTTTATACGTTCGGAGTCTTTGAGATTAGGAAGTCATTCTCAAAACTAGTTTATAAAATAAACAACCGAATTTTAAAGCTAACTTCCATCAGTCCAAGCGCTTGTAATAAGCAGGCCTTTGCATTCTCTCCAACGACCCAGAGTCAGATACAGATTTGAGTATAAAGATTAAAGTTTACACTTTCTTTTTAATTTATTATAAACTCATTTCTAATTTTAAACATATCAAATGAATACAAAATACATTGATCTAATTGATCAATCATTTTATTTTCCGCAAGAGGAATTTACACTAAAAGAAAACACCTTAAAATTTCACGATATAGATCTCATGGCATTAGTGCAGCAATATGGCGCGCCTTTAAAATTTTGCTATTTGCCACAGATTTCTAATAATATACAACGTGCTAAAAGTTGGTTTGCTAACGCCTTTGAAAAACACGAGTATCAAGGAAACTATAATTATTGCTATTGCACTAAGAGCTCTCACTTTAAACATGTTTTGGATGAGGCGTTAAAAAACGACATCCATATTGAAACGTCTTCTGCTTTTGATATTGATATTGTAAAACAACTAAAAAAAGAAGGGAAGATTACTAATGATACCTATGTTATTAGTAACGGATTTAAGAGAGAGCAATATATTTCAAATATTGCTAACCTTATAAATGAAGGTCATAAAAATTGTATTCCAATCATAGATAATTATGAGGAAATAGACCTTTTAACACAGAGCACTAATAAAAAATTTAAAGTCGGTATACGCATAGCTTCCGAAGAAGAACCAAAATTTGAATTTTATACCTCCAGACTAGGTATAGGATACAAGAATATTCTGCCGTTCTATAAAAATCAAATACAAAACAACAAGCAGCTAGAATTAAAAATGCTGCATTTCTTTATAAATACAGGGATAAGAGATAATGCCTATTATTGGAACGAGCTTACCAAATGTCTCAAAGTGTACACATCGCTTAAAAAAATATGTCCATCCTTAGATAGTTTAAACATTGGAGGTGGATTTCCAATTAAAAACTCATTAGCTTTTGATTTTGATTACCAGTATATGATTGAAGAAATTGTAAATCAAATCAAGCAAGTGTGCGAAGAAGAGGACGTGCCAACACCACATATATTCACAGAATTTGGAAGCTTTACTGTTGGTGAAAGTGGTGGCGCTATTTATGAAGTACTCTATCAAAAACAACAAAATGATAGAGAAAAATGGAACATGATCAATTCATCGTTCATTACTACACTACCAGATTCTTGGGCAATTAACAAACGTTTTATAATGCTAGCTGTAAATCGCTGGAACGATACGTATGAGCGTGTATTACTAGGTGGTCTAACTTGTGATAGTGATGATTATTACAATAGTGAGCAGCATGTTAATGCCATTTATTTACCAAAATACAATAAAGACAAACCGTTATACATTGGGTTTTTTAATACAGGAGCCTACCAAGAAACAATTGGAGGATTTGGAGGCTTACAACACTGTTTAATACCTGCGCCTAAGTTTATTTTAATCGATAAAGACAGCGATGGTAATATAACCACAAGAATTTTTAAACAACAACAAAAAAGTGAAGACTTACTTAATATTTTAGGATATGCAAACTAAAACTTACGCTGGGATACCAGACAATTTCGCCAAATTAGAACAGGCAAAGATTGTATTAATACCAGTACCTTATGATGGTACAAGCACGTGGCAAAAAGGTGCTGACAAAGGTCCAGAAGCATTTTTAAATGCGTCTGAAAACATGGAATTGTACGATATAGAAACAGATTCTGAAGTCTATCAACAAGGCATACATTTAACCGAGCCAATCACGGAGAAAAATTCTCCTGAAGCCATGGTTGCGGAGGTACACAAACAGACAAAAATGTTCATTAAAAAGAACAAGTTTGTCACTATTTTTGGTGGAGAACATTCTATATCTATAGGCACTATTAGAGCATTTAATGAATGTTTTAATAATCTAACAGTGCTTCATATAGATGCTCATGCAGATTTACGTCAAACTTATCAAGGATCAACTTGCAATCATGCTTGTGCTGTTTATGAAGCCAGCCAAACCACTAATCTTATTCAAGTAGGTATCCGTTCCATGGATGCTATTGAAAAAACAGTAATGGATGAAGATAAAGTGTATTTTGCTCATGAGATGGCAGAAGATGATACTTGGATGGATTCTGCGATAGATCAAATGACTGATAATGTCTTTATTACGTTTGATCTTGATGCCTTAGACCCATCAATATTATCATCTACTGGTACGCCAGAACCTGGTGGGTTATTATGGTACGAAACGTTACAATTTTTAAAACAAGTATTTGCAGAGAAAAATGTAGTGGGATTTGATATTGTAGAACTTTGCCCAAATACTATTGATAAATCATCAGACTTTTTAGCAGCTAAACTATATTATAAGATGTTGACCTATAAGTTCATGGATGAGAATATTGATGATAATTACGAAAGCAACTTTGAAGATACGTTAGGCAACGTTGAAAAACTATCTAAATACAATGAAGAAGATGACTACTAAAGGCGAAATCTCCAAATTCATAGAAAAATACTATTTGCATTTTAATGCTGCGGCATTGGTAGATGCAGCAAAAGGCTATGAGGATCAACTTAATAATGGTGCTAAGATGCTAGTGTCTTTAGCAGGAGCAATGAGTACAGCAGAATTAGGAAAGATTTTTGCAGAGATAATTAGACAAGATAAAGTACATATTGTGTCTTGCACAGGTGCTAATCTTGAAGAAGATATCATGAACTTAGTTGCGCATTCACACTATAAAAGAGTTCCCAATTATAGAGATCTCACGCCTCAGGAAGAATGGGATCTACTTGAAAAAGGCCTCAATAGAGTAACAGATACATGTATTCCAGAAGAAGAAGCATTTAGAAGAATTCAAGAACATATCGTTAAGATTTGGAAAGATGCTGAGGCTAAAGGTGAGCGTTACTTACCACATGAATATATGTATAAGTTATTGCTCTCAGGAGTATTAGAAGAGCATTACGAAATAGACCTTAAAGATTCTTGGATGTATGCTGCAGCTGAAAAAAATCTTCCAATTGTTTGCCCAGGATGGGAGGACAGTACTATGGGGAATATTTTTGCAAGTTATGTGCTAAAAGGCGAATTAAAGGCAAGTACTATGAAATCTGGGATAGAGTATATGACCTTTTTAGCTGATTGGTATACCGAAAATTCTAAAAAAGGCATAGGGTTCTTTCAAATAGGAGGTGGTATAGCCGGTGATTTTCCAATTTGTGTTGTGCCAATGCTGTACCAGGATATGGAACGAACTGACACACCATTTTGGTCGTATTTCTGTCAAATTAGTGATAGTACCACTAGTTATGGTTCCTATTCAGGAGCTGTACCGAATGAAAAGATTACCTGGGGAAAATTAGATATTAATACCCCAAAATTTATTATAGAAAGTGACGCTACTATTGTTGCTCCACTAATTTTTGCATACTTGTTACATATGTAATTATGGAAGATCAAAAGATTGATAATATAGAGTTAAAATACCTAACCGTAGATGATTATGAAGAGCTTAAAAAAGCGACCTTAGAATCGTATGGAGGCGTATTAGATTCTTACTGGAAAGAGCATCATATTCAGCAATTAACTACAATGTTTCCTAAAGGACAAGTGGTTATAAAAATTGATGGACATATAGCGGGCTGTGCGTTATCTATAATTGTTGATTATGATAAAATAGAGGAAAACCACACCTATGCAGATATCATTGAAGGCGATAAATTTAAAAATCATGATGAAGATGGTGATGTGCTCTATGGCATAGATGTGTTTATAAAACCTGAATATAGAGGACTACGACTTGGAAGACGTTTGTACGATTATAGAAAAGAGCTATGCGAAAATTTAAACCTTAAAGGCATTGTATTTGGTGGTAGAATGCCCAATTATCACAAGCATAAAGATGAGCTCACGCCAAAACAATATATAGAAAAGGTGAAGCGCAAGGAAATTCATGATCCGGTGTTAAACTTTCAGTTTTCTAACGATTTTCATCCGTTAAGAATTATTAAAGGCTATCTGGCAGGTGATACAGCGTCAAATGAGTACGCGGTATTAATGGAATGGGATAACGTCTATTATACCAAATCCACTAAAAAAGCCAAAAGTATAAAAACTGTGGTTAGACTAGGTTTAATACAATGGCAAATGAGGACCTACAACAGTCTTGATGATCTTATGCAACAGGTAGAGTATTTTGTAGATAGTGTTGCAGCCTACAGATCTGATTTTGCTGTTTTTCCAGAGTTTTTTAATGCACCATTAATGGCTAAGTACAATCATATGCACGAGCCAGATGCCATTAGAGAATTAGCTAAGTATACCTCAATTATCATTGAAAAACTACAGCAACTATCCATATCGTATAATATTAACATCATTTCAGGAAGTATGCCAGAAGTTGTTGATGACAAATTGTATAATGTTGGTTATCTGTGTCGAAGAGATGGTAGTTTAGAGCGTTACGAAAAGATACATGTTACGCCAGATGAAGCTAAGGTTTGGGGAATGCAAAAAGGAAATAAACTTAAAACGTACGAAACTGATGCAGGTAAAATAGGTATATTAATTTGTTACGATTCGGAGTTTCCAGAGCTATCAAGACTACTTTCTGACGAAGGCATGGATATCTTGTTTGTCCCATTTTTAACAGATACACAAAACGGCTATTCTAGAGTGCGTTTATGTGCCCAAGCAAGAGCAATAGAGAATGAATGTTATGTTGCTATTGCTGGTAGTGTGGGGAATTTGCCTAATGTAAATAATATGGATATTCAATATGCACAATCCGCCGTATTTACACCTTGTGATTTTTCGTTTCCTAGTAACGGTATAAAAGCAGAAGCTACTACTAATACTGAAATGATATTAGTTGCAGATGTAGACCTAAGTCTGCTAAGAGAGCTGCATTCCTTCGGTGCAGTTAAAAATTTAAAAGACAGAAGAAAAGATTTATACAACGTTATTCGACTACAATAATAAATAGTATATTTAAGCATTAATTGCTCCAAAAGTATTTGTAAAATGAAACAGAAAGACGCACACCTAAAGCGAGTCATAGTAGATTTTAAAAAGCTAACTCCAGAGATTTTGGCCATGTTAGTTGAAAAGTATCCTGATGGCTATGATGACGATAATATTATCACTTTTAAAAACGCTAGCAATGAAATTGTTGAAGCCGTTGAAGTCACTACTGAAGACACTAAATATTTAGTTAAAGTAAGTACCAAACTAGCGGTAACAATGGAAAATTACGACGAAGATGATTATGAAGAGTATGATGATGATGATCCTGAAGCGGTTCAAGATCCAGAACTGATTGATGGCGAAGGTGATGAGGACGAATAAGGCATATCACTTCGCTTATTTTCCCTGCTTTAATTAAGCAAAACATACCTCCTTTACTTAACAAGTAACGCATTATAATATGGCTTTTAAAGTCGTAGCAAATAGAATTGCGGAAAGTATTTCGTTGAAAGAAGTCCGCTTACAGTTTTCTTACCAACTTTTATTTTCAGATAGTGATGAATTGTTTTTTCAAATTGGCACAAATCAATTTGTATATATTTTTCAATACGGTATGGTAAGTTTTTTTAATATGACTGAAGGAGAAATCGATGTCATAACGCAAAGTATTGCGCCATACTGCTATGAATATACAAATGACTTTGTATCTGATGAGATTGAGCTTCTAATACAACCCAACACTCTAGATGTCACTTTTGATAAAATTATTTTACCAGAATTGAACAGTGAAATGATTAGATTGGTAATGCTTAATACTACACAATCCGTGGCATTAAACTGGTACTCACAACTCACGGAAGAGCTTTTAAAAGACACAACAACACACACAATATATTTAGAGGAAAAAGGTAAACTAAACATCTCAGGAGCAAAACTAAAACGATATATTGGTAGGATTCTTAACATAAAGAATAAGATTTCTGTTAACCTATACATCTTTGATTCGCCTGAAATCACCTCTGAACAAGAACATCTCAATAAACTCAATTTAGGCCTAAAGTGGTCCTTTGATCTTAAAGACAGATACCAAGTCATAAATCAACAGCTAGAGATAATCAAGGAGAACTTAGATCTTTTTAAAGATATTATGCATCATAGAGAAAGTAGTAAGCTAGAGTGGATAATCATTATATTAATATTAGTAGAGGTGGTAGACCTGTTTATATTGAAACTTATAAACTGATGGATTTAGCTATGATTTTAGTTTTGCTCTTTATAAACAATTCATAAATGATAAACGCATAGATTAATAGATATTCAATGGCTACAACCCATAGTTCTTCGGCATAGTCTTGGTTGGCATAGGCCGTATAACTTAAAATAATAAGCGCACTCCACAAGAATGGATATTTATAATGCTGAAACGCTGCCAAAATTACAAGGGTGGATAAGTACCATGGATGTACGGTTGTACTTAAAACTAGATAAATAGTTAAGACAAATAACATCGACGTGAGCAGTGATGCCTCATTATTATTCTTTCTTACCAGAGATACTATTATTATTGAAAGAAAACTAAGCATTGATAAAACGGTTCCTATAAGTGCTATTTGATTATAACCACTTAGAGTATATCCTATTTCTCTTAAAACATAATACACGCTTGCATTAAATTCAAAATCATTAAACCATAAGGCCATTGTTTGACTGTAATTACCAATTAATTCATTTGACAGAAATGGTAAAAATGTAACTATAAGGGTTGCTAATACAATAGTATAAAATAAGATTAGCGATCGTAAAGCTTGCCATTTTGAAGAGGTATTACGATAATAGAACCAGCCTATAAACAACGGAAATAGTATAAGAGGTAAAAGTTTTACCGAAATGGAGAGACCTAATACTATGGCAGCAAGCTTCCACTTGTTATTAAATAATAGATAGAAACTCCAAACCATAAAAAAGATCATTACGGCTTCAAAATGAAGATTACCAGTTAGTTCAATTATAATAAAAGGGTTGAGTAGATACCAAAAAATCCTAGTTCTAGGTAGTTTAAGATGATCTAATATCTTAATACCATAATATAGAATTCCAAGATCTGCTAAAATAATGAATAGCCGCAAGCCAATAACAGTAAGCCATATGCTTTTACCTCCTATAAGAGACGCAAGAGTAAAACATAATTGATGTAATGGCGGATAATTAGAGAAGTGTGATGCGCTAAGTTCTCCCATTCCTTCATATAACTGTTGCGCACCTGAAATCGAAATTTCGTTAGAGTTTATAATAGTTTGCGGCGTAAACAAATAAGGATTTATCCCTTCTAAGATTAATCGGCCATCCCAAATAAATCGATAAAAGTCTTGAGACAAATTAGGTATAGCAAACAGAAACAGTAATCTAAATACAAAGGCAGAAATAATTAATAATTTTAAGTGAAATCCACAGGACTTAATTAAGAAATAGCCTAATACAACTAATATAGTGTAGAATAAGAGGAGTTTTGTGGTATTGGTCCTCACTAGATCATACGCGAATGATAAATAGAATACAACGCTCAAAGCAAATAACAACAATGGGAGTTTATGATATTTATATAAAGTTGTGAGAAATGACATAAATTCAAAGATAAAATTATTAGAAAGGGAAATAACCGATACGTCAAAAGATTTAGTAATTTTAAATGAACGATATGTAACTAAAATGGGCTATCATATTTATCATAATTTTGAAATTAAGAGTGATTTAAGTAGTGTTTACAATGCAATTGCTTTACCGGAAGAATTGGTCAAATGGTGGCCATTAAAATGTTCTGGTTTACCTAAGGAGGGAGAGGTGTATAATTTTAATTTCACAGATGACTATAACTGGTATGCAAAAGTTAAAAGTTGCAAACGAGATCATCATATTCACTATAAGATGACAGCATCTGATGCAGACTGGAATCCTACTACCTTTGGCCTTGATCTCTTAGAAAAACCCAAATCTGTACTCGTTAAATTTTGGCATAAAGACTGGCCAAATGATAACGACCATTACAAAAAGTCATCATTTTGTTGGGCATTACTTTTAAATGGGCTTAAAAACTATGTAGAGAAAGGTATTGTTATTCCTTTTGAAGAGCGTTCTTAAACTTTAGAACTCAGGGATTTAAAAAACACGTAGCCAAAACCAACACAGAGCATTAGGTGAAAAGGGAATAATCCAAAATCACCACCTTGATCGCCAACGACAAATGCGCTATAAAGCCCAAATGCAAAATAAAACATGAGTAGTCCTTCAATAATAACGTTGGCAGACAATTTTTTTCTTAAATACTTATTGCCTTTCCAGGAATCCTTAAGTGTTTTAATATTAAATTTTGGAGTACGTACAAACTCGCTACGTTTACCTAGATGGCCTTCTATTACTGCAATTGAATTATGAAGTGAAAATCCCATAGCGATAGAGAAAAAGGTAAAAAACATACCTACATAACCAAAGAATTTTTTAAACCCACTACCGTATATCTGTCTGTACATAAACCAATAACACACAAAAAAGATGATGGTGCTAATCACAAAAAAGCTCATGAAATAAAAATACATTCGTAAGTGTGCATATTCGTTTTTAATGTAAAGCATAGGTATACTCAACACCGCAACTGTAAAAATGCTTAAAAACATGGTACTGTTAAGTAAATGTAATAAGCCGTGAATCTTTGTCTTAACCGAAATGTTATCAGATTTTATAACGCGCCAAAGCATTTTTCTAAAATTCTCGGCACCGCCTTTATTCCATCTAAATTGTTGCGAGCGAGCGGCACTTATCACTACTGGCAATTCGGCTGGAGTTTCAACATCTTCAAGATATTTAAATTCCCAGTTTTTTAATTGTGCTCTATAGCTAAGATCAAGATCTTCAGTTAAGGTGTCTCCTTCCCAATTGCCTGCATCTATAATACATGCTTTACGCCAAACACCTGCTGTACCATTAAAATTTATAAAATGTCCTTTGCTATTTCTTCCTACCTGTTCTAGCGTAAAGTGTGCATCTAAAGCAAACGCTTGGATCTTAGTTAAAAGCGAATAGTTTCTATTAAGATGTCCCCAACGGGTTTGTACAACACCAATCTTTTCATTTTTAAAATAAGGTATAGTACGTTTCAACCAGTTTTTCTTTGGTAAAAAGTCAGCATCAAAAATGGCTATGAATTCGCCTTTAGCAATTTTAAGTCCTTCTTTTAGAGCTCCTGCTTTAAAACCACTACGATCATCGCGTGTAATATGATGAATATTTACACCTCGTGCTTTTAATTCATCTATCTGTGCTTTGGTACTAACAACTGTTTCATCGGTAGAGTCGTCTAATACCTGTATTTCTAATTTGTCTTTCGGATAATCAATTTTTGCAATATTTTCTAATAGTCTGTCCATAACGTACATTTCGTTATACACAGGGAGTTGTATAGTGACAAAGGGAACTTCATTAGGATTATTGAGATCAAACGTATCACAATCCTCAACGTTTTTCTTGGAGGATAAATAATTGAATAATAAATTCAATTGTGCCAAAGCATACATAAAGATGAGCAGTATGGCAATGGTATAGATGGTTATGATAATAGATTCAACAATCATTTTTTAAAGCTATATTTAAAAATCCAACCTAGAATTTTTACGCCTGCAAATATAGCACCTTTTACGGTTCCTGAAACTTTTGAGTGACCTATTCTGTTTCGGTAACTCACAGGAACTTCAACATAAGTGAGATTTTGGCGTAGCGCTTTGAGTTGCATCTCAACAGTCCAGCCATAGGTTTTGTCTTCCATATTTAAAGCTATTAAACGCTTATATTTTATAGCTCTAAAAGGCCCAAGGTCAGTAAAAGTTGATCTAAATAGTAGCTTCATCAATGATGTGGCCAGCCAATTTCCAAAAATTTGAGGGACAGTCATTGAACCTTTTTCTCTCAGATCTTTAGTTCTTGCACCTACCACGAAATCAATGTTATGCTCTAATATTGGGGCTACTATTTTAGGTAATTCTTCAGGATAGTCACTATAATCGCCATCTAGAAAAACAATGATTTCTGGTTTTATGGCGAGCTGCGCTATATAGTCCATACCTTTTAAGCAAGCAAAGCCATACCCTTTATTTGGTTCAATTAAAACGGTTGCACCTGCTTCATGTGCATTTTGCTCAGTAGCATCTGTAGAATTATTACTCACAACGATAATTTCGTCTACGAAGGCAGGAATAGCTTTAACTACCAAGCCAATAGAGTCCGCTTCGTTGTATGCAGGAATAATAACTTTGATTAGCGACATTCGTTACATTAGAATAGTGTGCAAAGGTACCAATACTTTTAAGTATGCGCATTGAAATAGTACAGCAAATGAAAAAATTGTAAATTGTAAAAAAAGCAGAGATATGCGTGTGCTTATAGTCTTATTAATAGGAGCCCTACTGACCTCATGTGGTCAAGATAAAAAAGAGATAATAGGAAAGAAAAACAAATTAAAGATTGCCTATAATGTGTTGTATAAAGATAGTACAAGTAATTACGAAGTGTTTATCATGAATTTAGATGGTTCTGATAAACGTAACATCACCAATTTACCTGGTGTAGAATGGACCTACGATGCTTACGAAGATGATATTTATTTTATATCTGACAGAGACACGGCTTACAGAAATTACTTTTTATATAAAATGAAGCCAGACGGTTCCAATAAAATGAAGATTAGTGATATTAGATTAGAAGATAGTTGGCATGGTTCTAGAAAAAATGGCACTGAGCTTATTGTAAGACCACATAGATCGGTAGATACGGCATTTTATATACTTAGTAATACAGGTGAGATTATTGATCGAATAAGACCAGAATTAGATTATTTTAACGATCCTCAGTTTTCCCCAGATGGAAAGCAAATCGTATTTAGAGGCGGAAATAAATCCGTTAAGTATGAGCGCGGAATTGATGATGAACTGTATATAATGAATGATGACGGCTCGGCATTAAAACAACTCACCTATTTTCCAGAAAATGATACCTTGAAAAAATGGCATAATTATACTGCAGGACCGCCTAGATGGAATGTAGCTGAAGATTTTATTTCTTACCAATCCATGCAAAATGGAAGATATAATTTGTTTGCAGTAAAACCTGATGGATCTAAACAATGGAAACTCACGGAAAATGACATGTCTGAAGGTTGGCATGACTGGTCACCAGACGGTGATTATTTAGCCATTGAAGTTTTTGATAAAGAACAATCACAGTTTCATATTGCTCTAATGAAATGGGCTACAAAAGAAGTGACGATATTAACGGATTCCACTTATAAATATCAACAAGCTCCAGTTTTTGTTACTGATTTTGAATAGTTATCTTTTGTTGACCAATTCCATGAGGTCTACATCGTTACCCAGTAATATTTCGTTAGAATTAATTCTACCTTCCATACTTCCGTTTTCTAATTTAAGAACACCTCTTGGACAAACCGCTGCACATATTCCGCAGCCTACGCAACTAGAGCGTACGATATTTTCACCTTTTTGAGCATATGCCCTAACGTCAATACCCATTTCGCAATAGGTTGAACAGTTTCCACAGGATATGCATTGACCGCCATTAGTTGTAATTCTAAATTTTGAAAACATGCGTTGTTGAAAGCCTAAAATAGCTGCCATAGGACATCCAAACCTACACCACACTCTATTGCCTAAAATAGGATAAAAACCAGTGCCAATAACACCCGAAAAGAGCGAGCCAATATAAAGTCCATAAGCCGATCTTAAGTGCCCAGATTTAATAAGAAACACCTTTTCAGTAGTGCCTGTATAGTAAAGGATAATAAGAGCAGCAATAGTAATAAAATAAGCAATGGCACCGTATTTAGCATCTTTACCCAATTCATCTCTTTTAAACAACATAACCACAGCGAAAATGACACTTAGCAAAACACCAACACCAATTAAAAATACATTTTGTGTCAGCCAATAACTGTTAGGATCTTTACCCAAAAACGAATAGACTACTGCGGTTGTCATTATAACTGAGAAGACTAAAACGGTATGGATAAGCCATCGTTCTATTTTCCAGGCCGATAATTTTTTACTACTGAGATGTCTAAACGGGTCGCCTGCTGTTTCGGCTAAACCGCCACATCCACACACCCATGAACAATACCATCGTTTGCCATATTTATAGGTTAAAAAAGGAGAGATGACAAAAATTGAAACCACACCAAAAATAAGCAAGGTCAACCCTAATGTTCCCGAAGAGAGAAAGCCGTTGATAGACCAGCTATCAAACAAATAGTAGTTGAGTGGCCAAATACTTTTTAAATCGTAATACGGCAGATTGTAGTTTGGACTCTCATTGAGTCTGGCCATAAACTCAGGAATTAAAAAGGCAAAACCTAACTGAAAGAACATCACCGAAGCCGTTCTTAGTTGCTGGTATCGGTTATGCCTATATTTTAACATAAACTTATAGCCAAAAGCTAAAATGGCAACCGTATACAGCGTACCGTAAACAAACCATTGACTTGCCGGATTACCACTAAGTAAATAACTTAAGGGGTCAAATAATGAAATTATACCAGTATTAGAGCTTCCATCAGAGGTTAAACCTAAATATTGAGGGTAGAAATAGAGCACAATATAAAAACCAGTAAGTACTATGCCAGTGATCCAACCTAAAGTACCTCGCGACGATATGGATTTAAACCAAACGGCATCGTTTTTAATACCCTCTAATTTGGTAAGATAGGCATCGTTAGCAAATAGTATAGTTCCTAAAAAAATGAGACCTAAGGAGAGCCATAAAAACAATGATTTATTAGGAAAGTTGGTATTAAAAAGTGCCAGAGCAAGAATAAACAAACCTGTAATTCCTAGTGCAATAGCAATTCGTTGTTTAATCGAGAGTGCATGAGCATCCGGTTTTGCTAAGGACATACTATGGTTAATCTTACTATTCATCATTACGGATTAATTGGTTTGCATTTCGTGGTTGCACGATTGAAGAATTTCGTTTTCAAATCTGCTATAAAATTCTGGATCAAAATTGGCTTTAGTCAAATTGTTTATCACATAGTCCATATTCTTTTTTTCAGAAAGCCACGTATCAAAAACTTCGTGTTTCATTCTAATTCCAAAAGTATTTATACCCAAAAACGCATTGCTGTCTCTATGGTACGCAATGGTAATACATTTAGTGTCATCCTCATGTTTCCAATGAAAATGGTTTTCATAATCTGGCTTGTTTTTCTCGCTATGTACCCAGCCATAGGTTTGGTATTCTATATCAAAAAACTTAGCTGAGTTAAACCAATGACCAGGATTGTATGTAATACGATTTCCACATAATGTTTGGGCAATGGTTTCGCCCATCATTCGTCCTGTATACCACACCGCTTCAATAGGTCTTCTGTTTCCAATGGCTTCGCGTTGTTGCGCACAATCGCCAATGGCATAAACATGTTCTATATTGGTTTCTAGATATCTATTAACTAATACACCTTTGTCAGTTTCAATATTTGAGCTTTTAATAAAATCAATATTAGGTGTTACACCAGCGGTCAACCCTA
The DNA here is from genome assembly GCA_013003655.1 of Winogradskyella sp. Taxonomy (GTDB): domain Bacteria; phylum Bacteroidota; class Bacteroidia; order Flavobacteriales; family Flavobacteriaceae; genus JABDIQ01. Next base: position 20,001 of record JABDIQ010000024.1, read on the forward strand.
CAATATCACATCTAATTTCTTCGCCTGTTTCATCAACAACCACAGATTTAACTTTGCCATTTTCGTCTGAAATAATTTCTCTGAGATTAGAGGATAATCTAAGATCTATATGATGATTTTTGATATGTCTGTTGATCATTTGACTTTCGCCTTCGGGCAAAACGCCATTCCAAAAACTACTTTCTCTAACTAAAAATGTAACAGAAATATCTCTAGAACTTAGCATCTCGGCTAATTCAATTCCAATTAATCCACCACCAACGATAACAGCATGTTGACAAACCTTATTATTAGGCGCATGTTGTTCTAAATTTTCTAGATCTTGTTTGTGATACATACCCATAACACCGTTAAGGTCTTGTCCAGGCCAGCCAAATTTGTTGGGTTTGCTGCCAGTAGCAATGATAAGTTTATCGTAGTCTAAGGTTTCTTTAGAGTTTAAGTGAAGTACCTTATTATCAGTGTCAATAGATTTTACGTACGCCAGTTTAAGATCTATCCTATTCTTTTTCCAAAACCAGTTTTCATAGGGTTGTGTATGTTCAAATTTCATATGTCCCATGTAAATGTACATAAGAGCGGTTCTGGAGAAAAAGTAATGCGACTCTGCTGAGATAACGGTGATTTTTTTGTCTGATAGTTTTCTAATATGCCTAGCGGCTGTTATACCTGAAATACCATTACCTATAATAACTATATGTTCCATTTAATGGGTTGCGTTAGTTTTTTGTCGAAGGAATTTGTAATTCCTTAATTAACTTCTAGTAATTTATCTAAATTTATAGACATATTTGTGATGAAGAGCTTATTTCTAACATTTTTATTTCTTTTTATGGGTTGTGCCGCTATATCCTATAAGCCGCTCAAGTATAACGGCGTTAGTTTTGTGGCTTCACGAGATTCTATCGCAAATACAGATGTAGAACCGCTTCTTAAAATAAATGCTAATGCAGCAGCCGTAATGCCTTTTGGGTATATACGACAATTAGATCATCCTACTATTGCGTTCAATACAGATAGAATGTGGTTTGGCGAGACCATCATAGGTGCTGAACAATGCATAGATCAATTGCATTTATCTAATATTCGTGTCATGTTAAAGCCTCAACTTTGGGTTAGGAGAGGAGAGTTTACGGGTAAAATAGCCATGGATAGTGAAGAGCATTGGCGGGAGTTAGAACAATCGTATACAGCTTTTATTTTAGAGTTTGCTAAGTTGGCAGAACGTAAACACGTAGATTTATTTTGTATAGGTACTGAGTTAGAACTATTTATTAAATACAGACCACAATATTGGAAAAATTTGATAGACCAAATAAAAGAAGTTTACAAAGGAAAACTTACCTATGCCGCCAATTGGGATGAGTATTGGCGAACACCTTTTTGGGATCAGTTAGACTATATAGGTATAGATGGATACTTTCCGGTAAGTACCATGCAAACACCTACTGTAGACGATTGCAGAAAAGGCTGGCAAAAGCATAAAGCATCAATGAAATCACTTTCAGAATCTAAAAAAAGACCCATTATATTTACAGAGTATGGTTACCGAAGCGTGGATTATGCAGGTAAAAAGCCGTGGTTTGTAGATTATTTTGCTGAAGGAGTTAATTTAGAAGCACAGTCTAATGCGTACACAGCACTCTACGAAGAACTTTGGTCTGAAAACTGGTTTGCTGGCGGATTTATATGGAAATGGTTTGTAGATGGAGAGCGCCATGGTGGACAGGACAGTAATAGGTTTACGCCACAAAACAAACCGGTTGAAGAGATTATAACTAGCTATTACAAAGCGGCAAACCTCAATTAATTGGTGATTTTCTTTTTGTAAAATTGATGTAATTCGCTGGCCGAAGCGCCAAAAAAGTGCTTCAAATGAATGGTCCAATAATGTTTTTGCAATGTCCAGACGCCATGTTTTTTATAACGTCTGGCTGAAGTTATAATTGGTTTATTGATTACGGCAAATTCAGTGTGTTTATATAGTTTTTTTATAAAGGCATTGTCTTCATAAATAATATAATTTTCATCAAAACCTTCTAAATCATTAAATAATTGTTTGGTTACAAACAAGCTTTGATCACCTCCTCTGCAGAATTTCCAATTGAATTGAGTAAACCAGCCAGAGAGTTTTAACCACCAATGATCACTGTCAAATTTCATTCTAAAACAGCCAGCTTTGTAGTTATCATTTATCTTGGCTTTAATCAAAGCGTCGTAATTAATAGGCGGAAAAGAATCTGCATGTAAAAAGTAAAGAATGTCACCCTTAGCCTTAGAAGCACCTGTGTTCATTTGAATGGCTCGGCCTTTTGCGCTTTGTAAAACCACAATATCAGGAAAAGACGCTATGACCTTGGTGGTATTATCGGTACTTGAGCCATCAACAACTATAATTTCTTCAATACATGTATCAGATGATTTTTCATTGAGGTGGTCTATGAGTTTAGCAATGCTATTAGCTTCATTATAAACCGGTATGATAATAGAAATCTTAGTCATTTAAAGACCAATTATAATTTAAATAATCGATGTCTGCATCTTTTGAAATCTCGTAATCCACATATCTATTGATGAAATCTATAACCGAGCCGTTTTGTTCAAAATCTTGCTTAAACCATTTAAAGATTTTTGAAATTTTAATTTTGTCTTTTGAAAGTTCATTTTTCGAGCCATCAAACAAAAACGTTTGGGTAACATTATTTAGTTGTTCTTCTATGATTGAAGCTCTAAAAGCGTTATTCTCAAGCTTAGGGCAGGAAACTGAAGCACAAACAATAGCAAAATGAATACGTGGTTCGTCCATTTTTCTCAATATGGAATGCTCAATAGTATTTAATGAAATTAATGTGCCGTCAAATGGAATAAATTCCTGATCCCATGGGTTTTTTAAGTCCTTGATACTTTCAATAGGATAATTATCTATAATAAGTTTTAAGGTATATGCATTGTACGCATTAATCCAGTAGGCTAGTTTTTGATCTTTAGACCATTCATTTTTTGGTTGATCTGAAACAAGGTCGTTGAGATAAGCTGTTAATACATCTGGATTTTTATGTAGTGCTTCGTAATTTACACGTCCATCTGTTGATACATACTTAGTTAATACTTTGTTCCATTTCGAGTGGTCTGTTCCTTGGGCAAAGACAGAAGTATTAAGTACAATTACAATAATTAAATAAACAGCTCTCATCGTTTAGTCAGTGGATATAATTCTTGTTGAATAAACCCTTT
>JABDIQ010000049.1 GCA_013003655.1 Winogradskyella sp.
TGATAATTTGTTTTTAAGTGGTTGAAAAATAGACGTTTTGTGTAATTGATAGCCAAATATATATTTTTCGAATATTGCTAACCAAATGAAATACAAAAAAAGGATGAAAGTGACTTTAATATATATAGTAAAAAGATGAAATAAATAACAATCTATCGTTACTTGCCTACAATTAACTTAATAAATGTAATTATTATGTTTATTTAAAGTAATAAATTATAAGAGTTATAGGTCTTTTTTTTGTCTTATTTTGTATTTCTAGGGATAAAATGATCGAAAAACTTAAAAAATAGCCATTTTCATCTTTTTTATATGAAAAAACAATTAATCGGTGCTGTTTCTTTCTTTAAAGAAAAAGCATCCTATTTGATGTGCTAAACGTTAATCAATTTGATTTTAATTGTTTAAAACTTTATCCTTTAATGGTAGAGAAGATAACTACATTTGTAAAAATAATGCCTTATGAGAAACCTAAGTTCTGTATTCTTAATGATCGCAATAACTCAAGTTGGTTTTGGGCAGCTTGTGATCAATGAATTAGATTGTGATACCCCTGGTGTAGATAATAAAGAATTTATTGAGATAAAATCGGATAGTCCAGATTTTCCGCTAGATGGCTATGTCATTGTATTTTTTAATGGCTCAACAAATGGTGATGATCGAAGCTATATGACCATTGATCTTGATGGGTATACAACAGATGTCAACGGACTTCTTTTAATTGCTAGTTCGTCAGTTACACCATTTCCACAACTATTAATTCCTGAAAATGTCATTCAAAATGGTGCTGATGCTATCGGTATTTATTTAGGAAGTGATTTTGATTTTCCGGAGGGAACCTTAGCTACGACAACAAACTTAATAGATGCCTTAGCTTATGATACAAGTGATGCTGACGACGTTGTTTTAATGGGCTTACTTGGTCTCACAGAGCAAATAAATGAAGGATCGGGTAATAATACGAATTCTATTCAGCGAAATAATGATGGAACTTACTTTACTGGAACGCCAACGCCGCGACAACTTAATGATGGTAGCGGTGTTTTGTACAATGCCATTAGTATGAGCACAGAGACAAATATTTATGATGAAGGTCAGAGTTTTAATATAACATTTACAGCAGAACAGAACGTCACTTCAGATCTCATGTTTGATATTAGTTTAAATAATGGAACATTTAATACTTCCGATTTTACTGGGAATACAAGCTTAACCATTCCGAATGGTCAAAATTCTGTAATGACAACCATTAGCACAGTTGATGATGCACTTGATGAAGGCGATGAGGAGTTGATTATTAGATTTACAAACCTTCAAACACCTTATATTCCATTTAATAGCGACCTGTTAGTGAGAATTGTTGATAATGATTTTACAGTTGCTACCTGGGGAACACCTATTTCACCAACTTTCGGAGTTGTATCAAGTACCCAACCAGATGGATATTATGATAGTCTTGATGGCTTATCTGGAGCGGCTCTAGAACAAGAAATTCAGGATATTATTGCAGATCCAGTAACTGTAAGAGCTCAAACCTATGCCGATGTCATCGACATTTTGAAGGAGGCTGATGAAAATCCGGCCCATAGTAATCAGGTATGGCTTGTTTATACAGAGCAAGGACGACCAAAATTAGACCTTCAAACCGGTTCAAATAACAATGGGAAGTGGAATAGAGAGCATACATTTCCGAGATCAAGAGGAGGATTTTTTGATATTGAAGAGGACGAAATCGCCGATGG
>JABDIQ010000072.1 GCA_013003655.1 Winogradskyella sp.
CAGTTTTATTTAGCTGCAATGGTTCTGCACAAAAAAACAATGAAACCAAAGAATCCTTTGAAGTTACTAAAACTACTGAGCAGTGGAAAAAAGAACTTACTGAAAAACAGTATTATGTTTTAAGAGAGGCTGGTACAGAGCGGCCGTTCTCAAGTCCTTTGAATAAAAATTATGAAAAAGGAACGTATCATTGTGCCGGATGCGATACGCCTTTATTTAAAAGCGAACATAAATTTGATTCTGGAACAGGTTGGCCAAGTTTTGATCGTGAAATTAAAGGGAATGTAGCCTATTCCACTGACTACAACTTAGGCTATGCACGAACCGAAGAACATTGTGCAACTTGCGGAGGCCATTTAGGCCATGTATTTAATGATGGACCAAAAGAAACCACAGGCAAAAGACATTGCATTAATGGTGCTGCATTAAAATTTGTGAAAGCCGAAAATTAAATTTTTGGTCTATGGATAGTTATCTCAATAGCTGTGTAAAACAATTTAAGTATTATAAATCCTTAGGCGATAAGGCGCTATCTCAATTAGAATTTGAAGACTTATGCTATACACCATCTGAGCATGTAAATAGTATCTCTATAATTGTGAAACACATTAATGGTAATATGCTAAGTCGCTGGACAAATTTTTTAGAAGAGGATGGCGAAAAGCAATGGCGCAATAGAGACGATGAGTTCGTGCAGTCGTACAAAACAAAACAAGAATTACTGACGAATTGGGAAAATTCTTGGAATACCTTATTTAACAGCATTGAAGTATTGACAAATGATGATTTAAACTCTACAGTATATATTAGAAATCAAGGACACACGATAATAGAAGCCATAAATAGACAACTCTGTCATTATGCCTATCACATCGGTCAAATTGTATATATGGCTAAACAAATTAAAGGAGCGTCATTTAAATCGTTATCTATTCCAAAGGGAGAATCTGAAAATTTTAATGCTGAAAAGTTTAGTAAAGCGAAGTCCCGTAGGCATTTTACAGACGATTTGTAATTACTCCTTCTTTAACAAAGAAATTCAATTTTGAATTTGCTAAATTTGTAGCTCAAAAATTTAGAAATAACATAGACTTATGAGTAAATACGATATTATCGTCTTAGGAAGCGGCCCAGGTGGTTACGTTACAGCTATTAGAGCATCTCAATTAGGATTTAAAACAGCAATTGTTGAAAAAGAAAGTCTAGGTGGTGTTTGTCTTAATTGGGGCTGCATACCAACTAAAGCACTTTTAAAATCAGCACAAGTCTTTGAATACCTCAAACATGCTGAAGATTATGGCCTTAAAGTTAAAGAGGCTGAACACGATTTTGATGCCGTTGTAAAACGTAGTAGAGGTGTTGCAGATGGCATGAGTAAAGGAGTACAGTTCTTAATGAAAAAAAATAAGATCGATGTTATAGAAGGATTTGGAAAATTAAAATCGGGTAAAAAGGTAGAAGTAGATGGTAAGGACTACAGTGCTGATCATATAATAATTGCTACAGGTGCTAGATCTAGAGAATTACCAAGTTTACCGCAGGATGGTGAAAAAGTTATAGGTTACAGAAAGGCGATGACCTTAGATAAACAACCCAAGAAAATGATCGTTGTTGGCTCTGGTGCTATTGGTGTGGAGTTTGCTTATTTCTACAACTCTATGGGAACCGAAGTGACTATCGTAGAGTTTATGCCAAATATAGTACCTGTTGAGGACGAAGAAGTGTCTAAACAATTAGAGCGAAGTTTTAAGAAATCAGGTATTAAAATAATGACCTCTGCTGAAGTGACTTCTGTAGATACTTCTGGCAAAGGCGTTAAAGCTACAGTAAAGACCAAAAAAGGTGAAGAAGTACTAGAGGCAGACATTGTTTTATCGGCTGTTGGTATTAAATCTAATATTGAAAATATTGGTTTAGAAGATGTTGGTATTGCTGTAGACAGAGATAAAATACTGGTTAATGACTACTACCAAACCAACATACCAGGCTATTACGCCATTGGAGATGTAACGCCAGGACAGGCATTGGCTCACGTTGCATCAGCAGAAGGCATATTGTGTGTAGAAAAGATTGCTGGTCAGCATGTTGAAGCCTTAGATTATGGCAATATCCCAGGATGTACCTATTGCTCTCCAGAAATAGCAAGTGTTGGACTCACTGAAGCACAGGCCAAAGAACAAGGCTACGACATCAGAGTTGGTAAATTTCCATTTTCAGCATCTGGTAAAGCAAGTGCAGGCGGCAATAAAGATGGATTTGTTAAAGTTATCTTTGATGCTAAATATGGCGAATGGTTAGGCTGCCATATGATTGGTGCTGGAGTAACAGATATGATCGCTGAAGCCGTATTAGGTCGTAAATTAGAAACTACCGGGCACGAAGTACTAAAAGCTGTTCATCCTCACCCAACTATGAGTGAAGCTGTGATGGAAGCTGTTGCGGATGCCTATGATGAAGTAATTCATTTATAGATAATAAATATATCAAAAAGCGAAATCCGTAGAAGTCAAACTTTTACGGATTTTTTTATTGTTATTTATAACCTATATCCTAATCCAAAGAACAAGACATTAGGTGCAAGTTCTTGAAAACCAATAGTATATTTCATGTGTGTACTCAAGACGGATGAAAGATCATATTCTAAACTAAGATCTGCTCTGACTTTAAATTTATTTGCAAAAAAATCAAAAAAGTAATTAAGACTTGGACCAACTAAAATATGTAGAGCATTGTAAATATCATATTTTAAATAAATGGGCGCATTTATAAATCTAAAATCGCCAATACCCTTGTAAAGAAGTTCAGGCTGGATATGAAATCCATTGTCAATTTTAAAATCTAGAAAGATACCTCCATAATAACCAGTTTCTATATCTGGATTTGTTCCAAAATCACCTTGTGTTACTTTATAAAATGTAAAATTTAAACCGCCTTTAACGCCAAACTCCGTTGACTGAGCACTTAATGCAGAACATAATAGTAGGGATAGCAATATAAATATTTGCTTCATTGTTTTAGTCTAAAAGAAAACTTTGAAGTGCCAATTGATAACTCTTTAATCCAAACCCAACAATAACACCTTTAGCATTTGGCGAAATAAATGA
>JABDIQ010000136.1 GCA_013003655.1 Winogradskyella sp.
GGCGAAGAAAATATAAAGGGAAAAATAGTGTTTTTTAATCGTCCTATGCAGGCCGATCTCATTAGTACGTTTGATGCCTATGGAGGCTGCGTTAATCAGCGTTATGCTGGTGCTATGGAAGCAGCTAAATACGGAGCTGTTGGTGTTATAGTAAGGTCAATGAATTTAAGACATGATGATTATCCGCATACGGGTAGTATGAGTTACGGTGATCTTCCTGTTTCAAAACGTATACCATCGGCAGCCATTAGTACTAATGATGCTAATGTGCTTAGCAGTATGCTTAGTTTAAATAAGGATTTAAATTTTTATTTCAGACAAAACTGTAAACAGTTAAAAGATGTGCAATCGTACAATGTAATTGGTGAGATTACAGGAAGTGAATTTCCTAATGAAATTATTGTTGTAGGCGGACATTTAGACTCATGGGATCTAGGAGATGGTTCGCACGATGATGGCGCCGGTGTGGTACAATCTATGGACGTATTACGATTACTAAAAGAAAGTGGTATAAAGCCAAAACGCACTATTAGAGTTGTTTTGTTCATGAACGAAGAAAATGGCTTGCGTGGCGCTACAGAGTATGCCAAGGTTGCCAAACAAAAAGGTGAAAATCATATTTTCGCTTTAGAAAGTGACGCAGGTGGTTTTACACCTCGTGGATTTTCTTTTGCTTGTAGTGATGATAAATTTGAGCAAATATTGGCATGGAAACCGTTGTTTAAGCCTTATCTCATCCATTATTTTGAAAAAGGAGGTAGTGGTGCTGATGTGGGTCCGTTAAAGTCAGACACTAATATTTTAGCAGGTTTAAGACCAGATTCTCAACGCTACTTTGATCATCATCATGCCGCTAATGACACATTTGAACACGTTAATAAACGTGAGCTAGAATTGGGTGCAGCAACAATGACGTCTCTGGTTTATTTAATGGATAAATATGGCATAAATCCTATTCAAAGCTCACCGCAATTAAAAGATTAATTGTTAGAAGTCATTTTTTTAGATTGGCGTTCTTTTTCCTTTTTTAAGGATAACGTATAGTCATTGAAATAGACGCCGTCACCATGCATATCTGCTGGAGTACGATGTGTTATAAATGTTTCTTTTTCTTTCATTGTATAGCATTTAACACGTAAATTATAAATTTAGAAGTATTAATTGCGTTAAATAAATTATAAGATGTATAAAAAAATAATTCTGCTTTGTACCGTTTTAAATATGTCATTCTTACATAGTCAATCCAATACAAGTTATCAAGAAATTTCAGCTTATCCAGAAATGGCTACAGAGCAAACGGTTTTAGCCAGATTAATAGAAAGTTTAGGATTTAGATATTACTGGGCTACCGAAGACCTTAGAGAGACCGATCTTAATTATCAAATTAGTGAAGCCTCTAGAACTACATTGGAGACTGTAAAACACATATATGACTTATCTGAGATAATAAAAAATGCTGCACTAAACGTACCAAACGGAGCTACGATAGATGATCTTTCTTATACGGAACTTAGAACTAAAACCCTTGAAAATTTAAAATTAGCAGAATCTGCAATTTTAAAATTAGAATCACTCGATGAAGTCGTATTAAATTTTGGTCAATCTAAAATTTCATTTTGGAATTTAATAAATGGCCCAATAACAGACGCAGTTTGGCACTGCGGCCAAATCTCTTCGTTTAGACGGGCCTCTGGTAATCCAATAAATAGTAAGATCAATTTTTTTAGTGGGAAAATAAGAGACTAAGATTTAGATATTTATGAATCGATGTCTTTATCCTTATCCTTTTTCATTTTAATATAGCCCATAACCAGCCTAACACCTAGTCTTGCAAAAAGGATGATAGCAATTATCATAACTATATCAAAGCCATTCATATCATATGCCTTTTTAATAAATAATGTTATCTAAAATCTGGTCTAAGTTCTCTTCCATCATCGTAAGTTTGTTATCACTTAAGAAAATTTGTCGCATTTCCTTTTTAAGTTTTGCTAGTTCGAGATGCGAATATTGATGAAAATGTACATTATCTTCAATTTTGTCTAGACCCGCTTCTTCATTATCGCCCAGAAATTCTTTGTAAATCTTATCGAAGGTATCTTTGTTACACTTAGATTTAATCAAATTAATCTCTTCATCTGTGGCATTAGAATCCGCGTTAGCACATAGTAATAATATGTAAATGTGCATTTCAGTTTTGGTCCAATGGTTAGTTTTTTCTATCATGTTTTAGTTTTTGGTTGTTTTATTTTTTAATCAGACGGATTTAATTCATGCTGTAGAGAATTCAATAGCTCATCACAAACACCTTTTAAGGCAATGACATTATTGGATAACGATTCATTGATCCAATAATGTCCGGCGGCTGTACGTTCTAATAAATCTTTAGAGTTTAATAAATTTTCTAAGGCATCATTTCTGTTTTTGTGTTGAAATAATTTAGCGGTTGTAGGATCTAATTCAAATGATTTAGTCACTACTGCTAATTGTTGATCTAGAGGTGTTATCCAATCCTTATTGATATTATTAGAATGTTCAATGACCTTTATAAATCCATAGTATCTAATGATTTCATCAACTAAATCGGTATTAGAGATGATATTCATATTACCAGTTTGCGATAGGTCAGTATAAGTGTTAGCTGTTGCAACAAAATCTGAAATAACCCAACCTCGATTATAAAATGCAACCAATGCACTATCTAACTCAGGTGAAATGTTTTCTTGCCCTAAAGTTGAAATTAAATTGGTAATACTTGATTGATTTATATTCAATTCTTTGACTAAGTAGTTAATATTGGAAGTGTCTTTTTTTACATCATTAATCAAACGAGATAAGTAGGTGTTTTTAAGAATTACTTTTTTACGAGATTCATTCCAATTATTAATTTGTAAGGCAATTAATATCCCAATAACAACAAGAATGATCTCACCTAAAGCATAAGTGAAATAACGACCAGTTCTATTATTGGCCAATAATTTTTGCCTAAAATGGCTAAAAAATTTTGCCATATTATCTTAGTGATTTAATTACTGTCAAAACAAGTAATTTTACGGTTGCTTTGATTTATATAGTGATTTACCTGCCTCAAAGTATTTATCTCCTTCTGTCCAAAAAGGCGTTTCATCAGCATCACCTATATATCGACCTGCTAGTACATACGATCTAAAAAACTTTAGTAAATAATCGTAGTCTAGTGTATCTGCTTCATCACCAGGTCTGTGGTAATATTTGGTAACATCACCATTAAATGCGGTAAAACCCAATGAATATGTTGGTGCTGGTATGCCAGCTCTGGCAAAGGCCACATTATCACTTCGGTCAAATAAGCCTTGCTCTGGTGCTGGGTCATCTACAGCTGTTATACCAAATGGTTTTGCCGCTGCGGTGATATGTTTTGCCGCTGTGGTTCTTGGTAAGCCCACGATAGTAGCCAAATTAGTGTCATTGTAACCAGCGTTATCGCTATTAAAGCAAAATACCATTTGGTTTAATGGAATCACTGGGTTTTCTACATAATATCTACTTCCAATAAGTCCCTTTTCTTCGCCAGTAAATAGAATAAATAAGGCAGAGCGTTTGGTTGGATATTTAGATAAATGCTCAGCCATACTCAGCACAGTTGTGGTGCCTACAGCATTATCTCTTGCACCATTATAAATAACATCGCCAGTTTCATCTGCAGTGCCAATGCCTACATGATCGTAATGTGCAGAATAGATAATATATTCCTCTTTCAATCTAGGATCTGATCCTTCAACAACACCAATAATATTTTGGGTGTAAATAGTTTCTTGTTGAGGTGCACTTATCTCTAAGCTGGTATTTATAGAAGTAGCTGCACTTAGATTATTTGCTAAAGAACCATTGGTATCTAAAAGCCAAATATGACATAATTCACTTCTTTCAGAATCCTCGTCATTATT
>JABDIQ010000164.1 GCA_013003655.1 Winogradskyella sp.
CATCCATTGGACCAGCACCTGGTGCATCACCATCAATTACTGTAACCATGAAATCATAGCCCTCCTCACCATTAATACTACCACTACCTCTGTATGTAGCTTTTCGCTCACCGGAAATCACTAATGACATCTCTTCATAGAGATTACTTTTAAAATGAAAATCGCCATTTTTAAATTTAAAATTTGTATTTCCATTTAAAGTAACATTATTATTTCCTGTTGTATATTTAGCAACTAATCCAAAATTTGCTTTTCCACCTACTGTAGTTCCCAGTAATGCTCCTGGTGGTGATTCTATATAGCCTCCTCCTGTAACAAATCCTCCAGAAGAATCGTAAACAACCACATAATTATCATCTAGTACTACTTGTGCCGTTTCTCCACAAGCGTCCTCTACTACAATTTTTACAGTATACACCCCTGTTTGCGTTGAGTCAAAAACAAAATCATCAATCACCGTGGTTCCAGAAAGTGTACCTTCGTACGAATACTCAGCTGTGTCTTCATTTGTAAAATTGCCATCTGAACTAAAAAACCAATTAGCCGAAACCAAATTATCGTCCATAAAATCTGCAGCTAAACTAAATTCTGTACCTGCTTGTATAGGATCATTACCGGTAACAATTCCATTTACATTTTCAGGTAAGTTGTTCGTGACTATAATATCAAAGCTACACATAGAACTAGTGTTACCAGAAGCGTCAGTTGCTGTATATGTTACCGTCGTTGTTCCAACCGGAAAAATATCTCCTGGTACATGCGACCTTTCCCATATTAAATCAGCTGATGATGTACAATTATCAGAGGCTGTGGGTTCTGTCCAGGTTACGACTGCTTCGCAAACGCCAGAATCATTGACTTGAGTTATATTTGAAGGACAATCAGTAATAACCGGTGCGATAATGTCTTGCACAGTTACTGTAAATGAACAAACGGCAGTATTGCCATTACTATCAGTAGCAGTGTATTCTTGAATAGTTGTGCCAACAGGAAAAGCATCACCAGAGGTATAGCCAGACTCATCGGTTTGAGTGATAGTTACTTCACCGCCGCCGCCAGCAGTCGCCTCAGTAGCAAAGGCCAAGCCTCTGATATAACCTCCATCTACGCCATCGTTTGTAAATACGTTCACCTCAGTACCAGTAGTACCTTCTGCGGAAATCTTATTTATTCGTGATATATCATTAAAATTGAACTCAGACCAATACAATTCATCGAGTGAAGGGTCATAAAGGACATCCATTGGCATGTAATCCGATTCCTCATCCATTACGCTAGCAAGAATCGTAGGAGTGGTACTACCATCAAGACTGGCGGCCATAATCTCACCTTTTAACTGAACGGAAGATGCAACGCCAAAGTTGTTTTGTGCCCAAAATATTTTGTTGTTTTCTGGGTTAATTTGTATACCTCGAACACCTTCTACGTCGTTTACGGAATCTGGATCATATTCTTGACCACCATAAAGTAGTTCAATAGATTGATCTCCGTCAACATTAATTCGCCATATTCCTCCTGATGGACCTTTAGAACGACTTACTTGAATCCTTGCGCCGACATATAAAATCCCCGTTTCTGGATCATAATCGATACCTTGAGGGTTTACGTTTATATTTTCTGAAGTTACGATGTCGTAAGGAAAATCCTCCCTTGCAACTAGCAGAGTTGCAGGAGTGGTTCCATCTAAATTAGCTACCCAAACGCCGGTTCCTGTAGTAAAAAAATAACGGTTATTTGGCGCATCAACATAAGTGTAGAAGCTATTGCCACTAACATCACTGTTTGCAATCTCAGTAGTAGTGCAGCCATCCACTGAATTGCATCCATCAAGTGGCGCTACAAATATACTTCCGCCATTGCCTCCGTTAACGTAGAGATTTCCTCCTTGGTAATCAGCAAAAAGACCAATTACAGTGCCGTTAGTGGCATTATCACTGTGAACTTGCGGCGTACCTGTTCCATCCATGTTGACAATGTAAACGCTATTATCAAATGCACTTGCAAACAAGATCTGCGTTGGTGTGCTACCTTGGCCACCTCCTCCGCCTCCTTCTGCGGTGATCTCATACTCTACAATAGCAGAGCAATTGTCAGTAGCCTGAACAACAATGTCTTCAGGACATGTAATGGTAATAGGGTCAGTACCTCTTTGAGCTACATTATAGCTGTTCTGAGGTTGTGGGTCATTTTTAACTTGTGCAATAAGCAAGTTGATGGTTAAGGCAGCAATAGAAGTTATTGCCAACCAAAACCGTTTTCGGTTTTGTTGTTTTGATTTCATAAGTGTGGGGGATTAAAAAATTGTAGTTAGTGTTAGTAATATGTGTGATTATAATATTCATGCTTAAAATCTTTAATAAAAGGCATAGTACTGACCTATACGAACAGTGCATCAAAGTTCATACAACAAGTATTGAATAAAATAATCTAAGCGGAGAATTTAAGGTGTTCTAAACAACTTATTTGTATCTGAGACAAATCCTTAAATGTGTATATTTTATGACCAATAGCTAGAGATTGTTGATAATACTAATTTCCCTTTTAGTTAATGTAAAGGTAGCATTGTTTCTATACGACTTGAGCCTTATAAACGTTAAATTTCAACAAAGTTGTGTTAGTAAAGTACGGTTTTTCCGTAATGAAGTAAATACTGATATATTTTTCCTACATAAATAAAATTTTATATTTCTCATTATCAACATATTAAGATGATAATTAGCTATAATTCTTATAAATACTATAAGTTAATAGTTTAATCCATATCCAAACGGAAATAATGGTGGTATTGAGTTGTCCCATAAGTTAGGACCGTATGTTTTATCAAAATCCTCAACGGACCTCGGCCATGAATGCGGCAATTTGCCTTTAAAATTATAGTCCCCAAATAAAACCTCAGCAATGCCGTCACCTTCTGATCCTGGTAACCAAGCTGCAATAAAAGCATCAGACTGATCTATTTGATCTGTAACTACCAATGGCCGACCAGAAATTAAAATAATTATTAAATCCATCCCTTTGTGAGAATAGGCATTGATATACTCCTGATGTGTTTTGGTTAACGTTAAACCAAATTTACCGTTACCATCACCAATATCACCAAAGTATTCGGCATACGGTGTTTCGCCAACTACAACAATAGCCAAGTCCGCGTCTGTGTGGTTTCCACTGGCATCTGCATCATATAGAACTTCACCTTTTGACGCCGTTTTTATACCATCAAATATGGTGGCTCCACCCTTATAATTCTCTACTGTACCTTGCCAGTTGATGGTCCACCCACCAGATTGTAAGCCTGTATTATTGGCGTGTTCGCCCACAACTACGATCTTAGGCGTCTCTTTTTTTAATGGCAATGTGTTATTCTTATTCTTTAATAATACCAGAGATTCTCTTACAGCCTGTCTAGCAACTTCTCTATGCTTAGCTCTACCTATTTTAAAAACCAATGTGGAATCGGGATATGGATTTTCAAACAGCCCCAGTCTAAACTTCTGTCGTAAAATACGACGCACTGCGTCGTCAATTCTATCCATAGAAACCGAATCGGTTAAGATCCCTCTTTTTAAACCTTCTTGAAATTTAAGCAGATCGCCATCTAC